>CAJYKY010000565.1 GCA_913775005.1 uncultured Achromobacter sp. | reverse complement strand
GTCGCCAGCACGATGCCGGGCACGGCGTAGACGATCTTCCAGTCGTGGGCTTGCAGCCAGCCGCCCATCCAGCCCTGCGTGCCGAACAGCAGAATGAACACCAGCCCCGCCACCACCGGCGACACCGAAAAGGGCAAGTCGATCAACGTGATCAGGAACTGCTTGCCGCGAAACTGGAATTTGGTGATCGCCCAGGCGGCCGCAACGCCAAACACCAGGTTCACCGGCAACGCAATCGCGGCCACCAGCAAGGTCAGCCGGATGGCAGACAGCGCGTCCGGCTCGACGATGGCATCCAGATAAAGCTTCCAGCCTTTCTTGAAGGCTTCGGCAAAAACGGCGGCCAGCGGCACCAGCAGAAACAGCGCCAGGAATGCCAGCGCGATGAAAAGCAGAATGCCGCGCACCCAGCGCGGCTCGGTCAGATGGGCGGGACGATCCGATGCGCTCATGCGAGCCTCCCCAGGTTGCGGCGCGCCTGCCAGCCTTGCAGCAGGTTGATGATGAGCAGCAAGACGAACGACAGCACCAGCATCACCGTGGCGATGGCGGCGGCGCCCGCGTAGTCGAACTGTTCAAGCTTGGAAATGATCAACAGCGGCGTGATCTCGGACACCATGGGCATGTTGCCCGCGATGAACACGACGGACCCGTACTCGCCCACTGCGCGCGCGAACGCCAGCGCAAAGCCGGTCATCAGTGCCGGCATGATGGTGGGCAGCAGCACGCGGCGGATGGTCTGCCAGCGGCTTGCGCCCAGGCTGGCGGCGGCTTCTTCGATCTCGCGCTCGACGTCTTCCAGCACAGGCTGCACGGTGCGCACCACGAACGGCACGCCGATGAAGATCAGCGCAATCACAATGCCCAGCGGCGTGAACGCCACTTTCAGGCCAAACCATTCGGCCAGCGGCGCACCCAGCCAGCCCTTTTCGGAATACAGCGCCGTCAGCGCGATACCGGCAACCGCCGTGGGCAGCGCAAACGGCAAGTCCACCAGCGCGTCCAGGACCTTCTTGCCCGGAAAGCGGTATCGCACCAGCACCCACGCCACCACGGTGCCGAACACCAGGTTCACCAGCGCCGCGATCAGCGACGCGCCGAATGTCAGCTGGTAAGACGCCATGACGCGCGGCGCCGTCACCGTGTCCCAGAACCCTTGCCAGCCCAGCTCTGCGCTCTTGATGGGCAAGGCAGCCAGCGGAATCAGCACCAGCACGCTCAGGTACAGCACCGCGTAGCCCATGGAAATACCGAAACCGGGCAGCACGCCCGGGCTATTGCGCCGAACGGCAAAAGGCGCTTGCGCGCCGATTGCCGCCGGGGTCGAGGCAGTCGTCATAGCCGTCGTCCGATCGTCGAGTGTTTATTTCTTTTGCGGCAAGTAGATCTGGTCGAAGGTGCCGCCATCACTGAAGTGATCTTTCTGCGCCTTGCGCCAGCCCCCGAAGATCTTGTCGTCGATGGTGACGAGCTTGACCTTGGGGAACTTGCTTTCGTATTTCGCCGCCACGGTCTTGTCGATGGGACGGTAGTAATTCTTCGCGATGATTTCCTGCGCGGCCGGCGTGTACAGGAATTCCAGATAGGCCTGCGCCGCCGCGCGGGTGCCCTTCTTGTCGACGATCTTGTCGACCACGGCCACCGGCGGCTCGGCCAGGATGGACAGCGATGGCACCACGATGTCGAACTTATCCGGACCCAATTCTTCCAGCGCCAGGAAGGCTTCGTTTTCCCAGGCCAGCAGCACGTCGCCCACGCCGCGCTCCACGAAGGTGGTGGTAGCACCGCGTGCGCCCGTATCCAGTACCGGCACATGCTTGAGCAGGTCGCCAACGTAGGCGCGGGCCTTCTCTTCGCTGCCGCCGTTCTTCTCCAGCGCGTAGGCCCAGGCGGCCAGGTAGTTCCAGCGTGCGCCGCCAGAGGTCTTCGGGTTCGGGGTGATGACCTGCACGCCGTCCTTGATCAGATCGTCCCAGTCCTTGATGGCCTTGGGGTTGCCCTTGCGCACCAGGAACACAATGGTGGACGTGTAGGGCGAGCTGTTCTGCGGCAGCCGGCTCTGCCAGTTCTCGGGCACCAGGCCGCGGTCGGCGATGGCGTCGATGTCATAGGCCAGCGCCAGCGTCACCACATCGGCTTCCAGGCCGTCGATGACCGAACGCGCCTGACGGCCAGAGCCGCCGTGCGATTGGCGGATCGTCAGATCCACATTGGCCTTTTCCTTGTATTGCTTGATGAAGGCGTCGTCGATGGCGCGATACAGTTCGCGCGTCGGGTCGTAAGAGACATTCAGCAAGGTCTGCTTTTGCTGCGCGTGAGCCGGGGCGATCGCCGCCAGCGAAACTGTCACCGCCGCCAGAGCGGCCACCCAACCGGCTTTCCTGAAAGACATCCCTTACTCCCTGTATTTGGCAATGTGGGAGCAGTGTGCTGGCTGGGCATTCTGAACGGAACGAATCATTTTTTGATTGCTCATCGCCGCCAGGCATATAGACCGCGCATGCGCCAACGAAAAAACCGCCGCCTTCCTCTATGAGAAAAGCGGCGGTTCGTGCGGGGCAA
>CAJYKY010000564.1 GCA_913775005.1 uncultured Achromobacter sp. | reverse complement strand
CTCTTCCGATCTCGCCTTTCATCTGCGTTGCTGCTTCGGGCGGCGCGCGCATGCAGGAAAGCCTGCTGTCGCTGATGCAGATGGCCAAGACGAACGCCATGCTGACCCGCCTGTCGGCGGCCGGCTTGCCGTTCATCAGCGTGCTGACGGACCCGACCATGGGCGGCGTGTCCGCCAGCTTCGCCTTCATGGGCGACGTTGTCATCGCTGAACCCAAGGCGCTGATCGGCTTTGCCGGCCCGCGCGTGATCGAGCAAACCGTGCGCGAAAAGTTGCCCGAAGGCTTCCAGCGTGCCGAGTTCCTGCTGCAAAAGGGCGCCATCGACATGGTGGTGGATCGCCGCCAACTGCGCGAAGAAATTGCGCGCTTGCTGGCGCTGCTGACGAACCAGCCTGCCGATGTTGTGACGGCGTAAGCCTGAACAAATGGGCGGATAAATGCCGTCGTCAGGCTGCTGCTTGGCGACGGCATTTTCGTTCGCAAGAGGTGCTGCCTGTTACGCGGGATGGGGCTTGGCTGTATCGAGTGTGACGATGCTTTGCGGAACACAGTTTTCCATCGCGAATTGTTGCCTTATTGCGACAACGGCCAAGCTATCCGACCCGGATTTTGCTATGTTGCCAACTAGACTAGAAATTCACGGAGTTACTGATGCTGTCGACTAAGAAGAAAATGCTCACGCGCCTGGTCGGTTTGGCCTTGGCCGGCGCTGCGACGCTGGCAAGCGCCCAATCCTCCACCGGCACGCAAGGCGGCGTGAGTCTGCACTATGGCATCGGCGACCACTACAAGCGCCTGACGCTGAACTACGAAACCCCGTCCGTTTGGACGTATCAATTTGGTGGCAACTGGGGCCGCCTGGACCTGACGCCGGAATTGGGTGCGTCGTACTGGCAAGCCGATGGTTCGCGTTCGCCGGGCCATGTCTGGCAACTGAACGCCATCCCGATGTTCCGCTGGTGGACGGGCGAACGCTTCTACCTTGAAGCCGGTATCGGCGCCACGCTGTTCTCCAGCACGCGCTTCGCAGATGAAAACATCAGCACCGCTTTCCAGTTCGGCGACCACGTCGGCTTGGGCTTCCTGGTGACGCCGAACAACCGTATCGGCCTGCGCTATTCCCACTTCTCCAACGCCAGCATCAAGCGTCCGAACCCGGGCCTGGATGTGCTGCAACTGACCTACACGTACCAGTTCTGATCACGGCCCAAACCGGGTCGCAGAATCAAAAGCCCTCGCGGATGCGAGGGCTTTTTTTATTGGCCGCAAAAGGGGCGTTACGGCGAGCAAGATAAAAAAAACCCCCGTCACGTGACGGGGGTTTTTTGCGCCTTGCGGCTAGCAGCTTAGTGACGCGTTTCGACTTGAACCAGCGGTTCGTTCGAGACCTGCGCCACCGGCTTGCGATCGCGGCCCAGGCGGGCGGGCGAGTGGGCAGCGGCAATGCGCAGTTGGGTCTGAGCGTGGCGGTCCGGATCCGTTTCCACCCACTTCAGGCCAGCGGCGTTGACCACGTCGTGCAGTGCTTGCGACTTGGCGGTCGGCGTTGCGGCCGGCACCACGATCGGTTGCAAGTCTTGGGCAGCCGGGGCGGCTTGGACCGGAGCGGCTTGAACCGGTGCCGGTGCAGCAACCACAGGCGCCGGAGCTTCAACCACCGGAGCTGGCGTCGTCACAACCGGCTCTGCCGGGGCAGCAGCCGGCGTTTCAACCGGAGCCACGGGGGCAGACACTTGGGTGGCGGGTTCGACGGCCACCGGTTGCGTGGCAGCGGTTTGTACGGCTTCCGCGACAGGTTCAGCGACGGCTTCAGCGGCAACTTGCACCGGCTCAGCCTTGGGCGCTTGGACGGCGGCTTGTTCCGCTGCCGGTTGCGCTTCAATGACCTGGGCTTCCGTCACGCGGGTGTCGGCAGCCGGAGCCGGAGTGACCGGAGCGGTTTCGGCCGAAGCGACCTGAACCGGAGCGGTTTCAACCGGGGCGGCTTGCTGCACGGACGCAGCTTGCACGGGGGCAGCCGGAGCGGCTTCGGTCTGTGCAGCTTGAACCGGAGCGGCCGGGGCGGCTACGCCTTCGGCCTGGTCAACGGTGTCGTCATCCGAACCGTCATCCAGCTGATCTTCGCTACCAGCCAGACCGGCTTCGTCCTGGCTGCGACGGCCACGGCGGCTGCGGCGACGGCGGCGCTTGCGCTCCGGATCGGCAGCGCCTTCGGCGCCTTCCGCTGTGGGGATGCCATCGGCGGTTTGGTCGGCGGCGTCGGCGTCCGGCACAGCTTCAGCAGCCGGCTTGGTGTCGGGCAGGGCGGTTGCCACGGATTGGGCCAGGGCAGCCACCATGCTTTCCTGTTCGCTCATCGGGGCATCGGACTGACCTTCTTCGCGGCGGTTGCGGCCACGGCCACGGCGGCGGTTACGGCCTGCGCCGGTATCGTCACCGGCAGCCTGGTCGGCCTGCTCGGGGCGGTTGGACGCCAAGGCCGCCTGGGCGGTCTGGGTGTCGCGTTCGCCACGGCCTTCGTTGCGGCCACCGCGTTCTTGACGTTCGCCGCGCTCTCCTTCGGCACGACGGTTGCCACGCGCGTGGTGACGGCCACCTTCGCTGCTTTCGGCGCCTTCGCCGCGCGATTCGCCACGGCGATTGTTGCGGTTGCGGTCGGAACCATGGCGTTCGCCACGGCGTTCCTGGCCGTCATGGCCAGCACGGCCCTTGCCACGGCCGGACGAGGCGCGCTTGGCGGCGTCGTCCTGGGCAGCGGCGGCAGGCTTGGCGGTTTCGGTGTTGCCCGTCAACCAGCCAACCAGGCGCTTGAACAAGCCACCCAGGCCACCAGTTGCGGCCGGCGCCGCCGGGGCGGCGGGAGCGGCAGGGGTCGACACGGGAGCCGGTTGCGAAGGCGTGATGCCCTTGACCAGCGCTTCCGGGCGCGACTTGATCTCGCTCTCGCGAGGCTGCCAGGGGGCATTGGTGGCCGGGGCTTCAACCAGTTCGAAGCTGGTCTTCAGTTCTTCCAGGCGCGGATCATCGTGGCGCAGGCGTTCGATGTGGTGATGCGGCGTTTCCAGATGCTTGTTGGGGATCAGCATCAGGTTGACCTTCAGGCGGGCTTCCATCTTGGTGATGTCAGCGCGCTTTTCGTTCAGAAGGTAGGTGGCCACATCGACCGGCACCTGGGCGTGAACCGCCGCGGTGTTTTCCTTCATCGCTTCTTCTTGCAGCAAGCGCAGCACGTGCAGGGCGCTGGACTCGGCATCGCGGATCACGCCGGTGCCGTTGCAACGCGGGCAGGTGATGTGCGAGCCTTCGTTCAAGGCCGGGCGCAGACGCTGACGCGACAGCTCCATCAGGCCAAAGCGCGAAATCTTGCCCATTTGCACGCGGGCACGGTCGAAATGGAGGGCATCACGCAGGCGCTGTTCAACGGCGCGCTGGTTCTTGCTGTCTTCCATGTCGATGAAGTCGATGACGATCAGGCCACCCAGGTCGCGCAAGCGCAACTGGCGGGCCACTTCGTCGGCGGCTTCGGAGTTCGTGCGCAGCGCGGTTTCTTCGATGTCGGCGCCGCGCGTGGAGCGGGCGGAGTTCACGTCAACAGAAACCAGCGCTTCGGTGTGATCGATCACGATGGCGCCGCCGGACGGCAGTTGCACCGTGCGCGAGTAGGCCGTTTCGATCTGATGTTCGATCTGGAAACGCGAGAACAGCGGGATATCGTCGCGGTAGCGCTTTACGCGCTGGACGTTGTCCGGCATCACCACGCTCATGAACGCGGTGGCCTGATCGGCGATCTCGTCGGTATCGATCAGGATTTCGCCGATTTCAGGCGAGAAATAGTCGCGGATGGCGCGAATGACCAGGCTGGATTCCAGATAGATCAGGATCGGCGCGGAATTGTCGCGCGCGGCGCCGTCGATGGCCGTCCACAGCTGCAACAGGTAGGACAAGTCCCACTGGAGCTCTTCAACGTTGCGGCCGATGCCAGCGGTGCGGGCAATGATGCTCATCCCCTGGGGCAGTTCAAGCTGCTCCATGGTGTCGCGCAGTTCCTGGCGGTCTTCGCCCTCGACGCGGCGCGAAACGCCACCGCCACGGGGGTTGTTGGGCATCAGGACCAGGTAACGGCCAGCCAGCGAGATGAACGTGGTCAGGGCAGCGCCCTTGTTGCCGCGCTCTTCTTTTTCAACCTGGACGATCAGTTCCTGGCCTTCGCGCAGTGCGTCCTGGATGCGGGCGCTGCGGACATCCACGCCTTCCTTGAAGAAGCTGCGAGCAACTTCCTTGAAGGGCAGAAAGCCGTGACGGTCTTCACCGTAGTTGACGAAGCAAGCTTCGAGGCCGGGTTCGATCCGGGTAATGACACCTTTGTAGATGTTGCCTTTGCGCTGTTCGCGGCCGGCAGTCTCGATGTCAAGGTCGATGAGTTTTTGCCCATCAACGATAGCGACGCGTAATTCTTCCTGATGCGTCGCATTGAACAGCATGCGCTTCATGAGAGGGTTTCTCCGTTGTCATGACGCGCCGATATCGGCGCGTGACCTCGGGTCACTCGGGCTGCGGCTGAAGCGGGCAAGAAAGTTGCGGACCGTACCTGGGCGGCGCCCAGGCGTATCCGCCGCGGGTCAGGCGGGCACGTCGTGCCGTGGGGCACGGGGTTCTGTCAGCAGGAGGGTCAGCTTCACTGAATGTGGTTTGACGGAAAAAATTGCTGTGAACGGCAGTTGCGATCGGATTGGTTGCCGACACGCAGCTGGTGCTTTAAATATGCGACGATTCTTGCAGTGCTTCAGAGCCGCTTGCGGCAGGCAACGGACCTGCTGGGACAGCGGGCAAAATGAATGCCACACCACTATCCGGCAGGGCGCGGTTGCGCCGGCGACCAAGAGACCCAGGGGTTGAATGAGCAGGCAGTACAATGGCGGCCCACGCGCTCGACGGAGTTGCGTTCTTGTTTTGCATCTCTACGCCAGGCGGCTATTCAGCCCCTTAAGGCTGTCCCGATTATATGTCGCTTTCCGCAATGCGCAAAGAAACTTCCTCCCCTGTTTCCCCCTCTAAAGCCGCCCCTGTCGTCCGCATGGTGGAGGTCGATGCCGAGCAGGCCGGCCAGCGTCTGGACAACTTCCTGATGCGGCTGTGCAAGGGCGTGCCCAAAACGCACATCTACAAAGCCATACGCGGCGGCGAAGTGCGCGTGAATAAGGGACGCATTTCGGTGGACTACCGCATCGCGGCGGGCGACATCGTTCGCATCCCGCCCCTGCGCTTGCCCGATCCTGGCAAGCCCCGGCCCGTGCCGGGCGCGGAATTTCCCGTGGTCTTCGAAGACGATGCGCTGCTGGTCGTGGACAAACCGGCGGGCGTTGCCGTGCACGGCGGCAGCGGCGTGTCGTTCGGCGTGATCGAGCAACTGCGCGCCGCGCGGCCAGACGCCAAGTTTCTGGAATTGGTGCATCGGCTGGATCGTGAAACCTCGGGCCTGCTGATGGTGGCCAAGAAGCGCAGCGCGCTGCTGACCCTGCATGCCATGCTGCGCGAGGGCCGAAGCGAGAAACACTATCTGGCCCTGGTTGAGGGTGATTGGGTCAACGACCGCCAGCACATCAAGCTGGGCCTGTCCAAATGGACGACGCAATCGGGCGAGCGCCGGGTCAAAGTCGACCCGGATGGGCAGACCGCGCACACCATCATCACGCTCAAGCAGCGTTTTGGGGCTTATAGCCTGGTAGGCGCCGAACTGCGTACCGGCCGCACCCATCAGATCCGTGTTCACTTGGCGGGCAGCGGCTTCCCGATTGTGGGCGACGATAAATACGGTCATGACGAGGTGCGGGCCCAGTTCGCGCGCATGGGATTTAACCGGATGTTCCTGCACGCGCACCAACTCACGTTGGCGCACCCGGTCACGGGCGAAACCTTGACCCTTACTGCCGAGCTGCCCCCCGCATGCCGGAAAATCTTGAAGCAACTGGAGTCGGATTGATGACGTCGTCGTATTCGCTGGTCGTGTTTGACTGGGATGGCACCCTGATGGATTCCACCCACAGCATCGTGGCGGCCATCCAGGGCGCCTGCCGCGACCTGGAACTGGCGGTACCGTCGGCGTCTGAGGCGAGCTGGGTCATTGGTCTGTCCCTGGAAAGCGCATTGCGGCGCGCGGTGCCGGAACTGACCCAGGCCATGATGCCGCGCTTTCTTGAGCGCTATCGCACCCATTACCTGCTGCGCGATCCCGAACTCCGTTTGTTCGATGGCATCCCTGAGCTGCTGGCCGAGCTGGCGGGCCAGAATGTGCGCCTGGCCGTCGCCACGGGTAAAAGCCGCGTCGGCCTGACGCGTGCGCTGGCCGCGACCGGCCTGGGGCCTTTGTTCGATGCCACCCGGACGGCCGATGAAACGTTCAGCAAGCCGCATCCCGCGATGCTGCACGAACTGATGCAGGAACTCGACGTGGACCCGGCCCGCGTGGTGATGGTGGGGGATACTTCCCACGATCTGCAAATGGCGGTCAATGCCGGTGTGCACGGCCTGGGTGTGACTTACGGTGCGCATACTCTGAAGGAACTTCAAGGTTGTGCGCCGCAGGCGGTGCTGGACAGCGTGCCGCTTGTGCGCGAATGGCTGTTGCCGCGCGTGGCGGCTGCCTGATCAGCGCTGGTCGGCGCTGGGTCTGCCCGGCAGGCGGGAACGTCCCCGGCCGGCGCCGGTCTATCGGTGTGTTCCGCTAACGTAAATACTCCCCCTGATGCGAATGTTCCTCTTCATGCGCGCCATCGCGGAATAACATGGGGCGGTGCAACGTCTATGCATTGCACGGGCGCGTCCATGGCTGGCTCGCGCCGAACCGGAGATCACGATGTTGATACGCAAGCCCGACGATATTCTTCCGTCTGATATCACCGACGAGACCGTCTGGCGTTCCCGCCGCGACCTCATGCTGCGCGCCGGGCTGGCCGCCGCTGCCGTGGGGTTGCCAGGCTGGGCGACGCGTAGCGCGATGGCGCAAGAGGCGGGCGCGCTGGTCGGCAAGCCAAACGGCTCGTTAAGCGTCATGGACAAGCAGACGTCGCTGGCCGACGTCACGTCCTACAACAATTACTACGAGTTCGGCGTGGATAAGGGCGACCCGGCCGCCAACGCCGGCAAGCTACAGACGCGCCCCTGGACGATCAGCGTGGAGGGCGAAGTGGCCAAGCCGCGCACGTTCACCATCGAAGAGCTGCTCAAGCTTGCGCCCATGGAAGAGCGCGTCTACCGGCTGCGCTGTGTCGAGGGCTGGTCCATGGTGATCCCGTGGGTCGGGTATTCGGTGTCTGAATTGCTTAAACAGGTCGAACCGACGGGCAACGCCAAGTACGTCGAGTTTGTGACGGCCGTGCAGCGCGAAAACATGCCCGGCGTGCGCGCGGCGATTCTGGAATGGCCGTACGTGGAAGGCCTGCGCATCGACGAGGCCATGCATCCGCTGGCGATGCTGGTTTTTGGCGTGTACGGCAAGGTGCTGCCCAATCAGAACGGCGCGCCCTTGCGGCTGGCCGTGCCGTGGAAATACGGGTTCAAGTCGGCCAAGTCGCTGGTCAAGATCCGCCTCGTGGAAAAGCTGCCAGTGTCGTCGTGGATCAAGGCTGCGCCCCAGGAATACGGCTTTTACGCCAACGTGAACCCGAATGTCCCGCATCCGCGCTGGAGCCAAGCGACTGAGCGCCGCATCGGCGAAGACGGCCTCTTCAGCCCCAAACGCAAGACGTTGATGTTCAACGGGTATGGCGAGCAGGTGGCGTCGCTTTATCAGGGCATGGACCTGAAGGCGAATTACTGAGCCCGCCCATGCCGGACGTTTCGACGCAGCCCTCCAGCGCGCCGCCGCGCAAGACGCAATGGTCCGCCCGCAGTATCAGCCGTTTCAAACCCTTGCTGTTCCTGCTGGGCATCACGCCGTTCGCCCGCTGGATCTTGCTGGGCATGAACAATGGCCTGACCGCGAATCCGGTCGAATTTTTGACCCGCTCGTCGGGCACGTGGACGCTGGTCTGCCTGTTGGTCACCCTGGCGATCACGCCGCTGCGCCGCTTGACGGGGCAGCCGGCGCTGGTGCGTGTGCGCCGAATGTACGGCCTGTTCGCGTTTTTCTACGGCGCCATGCACTTCACGGCCTGGGTGTGGTGGGACCGGGGGCTGGACCCGGCCGCCATGCTTCAGGATATTGGCGAACGGCCGTTCATCACCGTGGGTTTTGCGGCCTTCGTGCTGATGACGGCACTGGCGGCGACGTCCACGCAATGGGCCATGCGCAAGCTGGGCAAACGTTGGCAATCGTTGCATCGGGCCATCTACCTGATCGGCCTGCTTGCGGTGCTGCATTACTGGTGGCACAAGGCCGGCAAGAACGATCTGACGCAGCCCGCGCTGTACGCGGCGGTACTGGCGTTGCTGCTGGGCTGGCGGATCGTGGCGTGGTGGCGGCGGCGGGCATAGCCGCTGCGCTAAGTCACCGCACGCCGGCTGCCACCCGCTTTCAACGACTCACGGCATGGCCAGCATGATGGCAGCCGTCTCGGCATCCGGCTGGCCGTCATGCCGCGCGGGGCGGTAGTGCATCTGGAACGCCGCAAGCGTGTTGATGGTCGCGCGGTCCAGCACGCCGTCCTGCGGGCTGGTGTAGCCCAGCCGCAGCAATTGCGCCTGGAACCAGGTCACATCCGGCACCCCTTGCGTTTGCAGGCGCGTCAGATGCTCTGCGGCGCCAGCTTCGTCGTACCACCGGCCGATGCCCGCTGCGGCCAACGCCTTCCACGGGAATAGCGGGCCCGGGTCGACCTTGCGTTGGGGCGCGATATCGCTGTGGCCCACCACGTTCTCGGGTGCGATGCCATGGCGTTGGATGATGTCGCGCAGCAGAATGGTCAGGGCGCGCACCTGGCGGTCGTCGTAGGCGTGCCAGACGGGCTGCCCATCCTGGCCCTCGGTCCAGCCCGGATTCACGAGTTCGATGCCAATGGACGTGCTGTTCATGGCGATGTTGCCGTACCAGGAACTGGCCCCGGCATGCCAGGCGGCGCGGCTTTCATCGACCAGCCGGTATGCGTGCCCGTCGGGGTTGATGAGGTAATGCGCGCTGACCTTGCCGCGTGACAGCAGTTTCATCGATGTGGCGTCGTCAACGGTCGTGTAGTGCAACACGATGCTGCGCACGCGGCTGGCCTGGCTGATGGCGGTGACGGAGGTATCCAGATCCAGGCCCGCCGGTCCGCGCGTGGCGCAGCCGGCCAGCACTGCTGTGGCCAGCAGGGTGGTGATCAAACGAAGCATGGATCAGTGTGCCAGGAAGAGAAACAGGGTGGGCAGCTTGTCCAGCTGAGGGGCGGGCAGCTTTTTCCAGTCGGCCACGGTGTGTGTCACGACCCATTCGTCGGCGGTGGTGACCGAGCGGGCTACGCACAGCTTGGTGTCGCCCTTCAGGCTGCCCAGCAAGCTCGCAAACATGGCCGCGTTGCGATACGGCGTTTCAATCAATAGCTGGGTCTGGTTGTGCTTGGCGGAGTGCTGTTCCCAGGCCTTCAGCTGTTTAGCGCGTTCGGCCGCGTCCACGGGCGCGTAGCCGTGAAAGGCAAAGCGCTGGCCGTCCAGGCCGCTGGCCATCAGGCCAAGCAGGATGGACGAGGGGCCTACCCACGGTTTGACGGTAATGCTCATGCGGTGGGCGGCATCCACCACTTTGGCGCCGGGGTCGGCCACGGCAGGACAGCCCGCCTCGGATACCAGCCCGATCTGCGCGCCTTGCTGGATCGGAGTAAGCCAGGTCTTGATCTGCGCCGCGTCGATCTTGTCGGTCAGCGTATGGATGGTGATTTCCTGGAGCGGACGCGTCGTGCCGATCAGTTTGAGAAACGCGCGGGCCGTCTTGGCGTTTTCGGCGATGTAGGTGTCCAGCCCGCCGGCCAGGGCGCGCACATCGGCGGGGAGCCAGCGTTCGGGCGGGGCGTCGCCCAGGCCGACCGGAATCAGGTGCAGGGCGCCGCTCATGCTGCGGCTCCCGGAGCAGCGGCTCCCGGAGCGCCGGCTCCCGGCGCGTTCAACGGGTCGAGGCCGAACTTGGCCAGCATGCGCGTCAGCTCGATGAGCGGCAGGCCGATAATGGCGGTCGGGTCGTCGCTCTGAATGCTTTCCATCAGTGCAATGCCCAGGCTTTCCGCCTTGGCGCTGCCTGCGGTATCGTAAGGTTCTTCGGCGCGCAGATAGGCGTCGATCGCGTGGTCCGACAATTGGCGGAAGCGGCAGCGGGTGATGATGTCGGCCTTTTCCACCTGCTGGCCATCCGTCACCGCGAGCGCGCTATGAAATTCCACGGTCTGGCCCGACAGCGCGCGCAATTGCGCATGGGCTCGGGAATAGTCGCCCGGTTTGCCGATGGGCTGTCCGTCCACGGTTGCTACCTGGTCCGACCCAATGATGATGCTGCCCGGAAACTTTGACGCCACCGCCATCGCCTTGGCGACAGACAGGCGCAAGGCCAGTGCCGCAGGTGCTTCGCCGGGCTGTGGTGTTTCGTCCACATCGGGCGAAACGGTGGAAAAGGGAGATCGGAAGAGCACACGTCTGAACTC
>CAJYKY010000563.1 GCA_913775005.1 uncultured Achromobacter sp. | reverse complement strand
GCGCTTGATGCCCAGCAGCAGCGCCAGCGGCAGGCCGATGGCCATCGTGCCGAAGAAGTGGCCGAACTCCTGAAACACCAGCGCCCAACCCGCTTCGCGCACCTGCGGCAGCGCGCCGCCCACCATCAGGCCCAGCTTGGCCAGGAACGGCAACAGCGCGTATTGCAGATAGCCGCTGATGCGGGTCTGCATGGCCTTGTCGATCCCCACGCCTTCCGGCAGGCGCTGGCCAAAGGCTGCGACGACTGCGCCGATGAAAATGGCCCAGAGCATCGGTTGCAGAACGATCTTGCCCGGGCCGACCGCGAACGTGACGCTGCCGATCGCTTCGGAAATGACCACCACCAACAAGATGGCGGCAAGCATGCGAACGCGGGCGGTCAGCGACATGGAAGGCGCGGCCAGACTCATGCTGGCGTGAGACATCGAATTCCCCTGATGAACGTGAATAAGTTTTCGTACGGCTCGGCGCTAGGTGCTAGGCGCTAGTCCCAGGCGCATGGCCTGTGCATGAGGCGCGGGCGGCGCGGGCCGAGTCAGCTGGCGCGATTTTCGCCCGTGCGCCCGGAAGGCAACCATGACACCCCTTGCCCATAAGCGTTGCGTAAAATGCAACACAAATGCTTTTCCTGGGAAATTTTTGCAAGAGATGCCGTATTTTACGGGTAAACCCTAGGTCAGCACTGTGGATCTTCTGCCGCACTCTGCTGCGGCTTCGCCGAACAAAGGCCCGCCATGGATGAAAAACTCGACGCCCGCCGTACGCATTACTTCATGCAGGTCATGAGCCGGGGGTCTGTGCGCGGCGCGGCCGAAGTGCTGGACATGGATCCGTCGGCGGTCAGCCGCGCCATCGCCGCGCTGGAGCGGGACTGCGGCATGGCGCTGTTCGAGCGGCGCGGACGCGGCGTGGTGCCCACCGACGCCGGCCACATGCTGGCCCGCTACGTGAAGCGGCAGCAGAACATCCAGGAAAGCTTCTTTTCGGAAATCGACAGCTTGCGCAAAGCCGAGCGCGGCCATATCGATCTGGTGCTGGGCGAAGGCTTTGTCGAGCTGATGTTCGACCGCGTGCTGCCCGAATACTGGCGTAATCACCCCGAGGTCACGTTGGACATCGATGTGGCGCGCACGTCGGAGATCGTGCAGCGCATTGTGGATGACCGCGCCTATATAGGATTGGTGTTCCAGCCGCCCAACGATGCGCGCCTGCGTACGCACTATTCGCGGCCCGAGCCCATCCGCGCCATCGTCAGGCAGGACCACCCGCTGACGCGCCTGGCCCGTCCGTTGCGATTGACGGATCTGGCGGACTATCCAGGCGCGTCGATGCAGGAAGGGTTTGGCGTGCGCCAGCACATCCAGGCGGCAGAAATCAGCGAGCAGGTGCGGCTGCGCAATGTGCTGACCACGTCATCGTTCAAAGCGTTATGGCAGTTTGCCGCCGCTGGCATCGGCTACGCCTTGACGCCGCCCATTGCCGTGACCGCCGACATGCAGGCCCAGCGCCTGGCCAGCCTGCCGCTGGCCAACCCGATCCTGAATCAGGGCAGCCTGCACGTGCTGAGCCGCGCGGGGCGCCACATCTCGCCCGCTGCACGGGAATTGTTGGAGCACATCGTGCGCGGCATCGGCGCGCAAGCGCCGGGCGATGTCCCGGTCGCGGAATCCCCCGGCGACTGAATCTGATCCGGTCGCCTGACGCGAATCTGCCTCTGTTTGGCGCTTGCGGCACGTCCTACAGTGGCCGTTCCCGTCACCGATCACGAGACGCATATGCTTAGTTTCCTGCGCACGGTCCGCTCCGTGCTGTGGGGCTTTTTCGGCGTGCGGCGCGGCCGCGGCTACGACGCCGACATCGCCCACAACAAACCCGGCCCCCTCATCGCCACCGGCCTGCTGATGGCCGCGTGCCTGGTCATCATCCTGGTGGTCGTCGCCCGCTGGGCGGTCAACGCGGCGCTGTGACCCCCGCCCCCTCGGGGGGCAGCAAGCGCGCGTAGCGTGCACAGCGTGGGGGCAACCCTACGTCGGCGTGGGGGCACCCTCCCCTCCGCCGGGCCGCCCCAAGGAGGGGAGCGCCCCCTCGGGGGGCAGCAAGCGCGCGAAGCGTGCGCAGCGTGGGGGCACTTATTACCTTATTACCAGAATGACTTAGACGCCCTTGTCGGCTGGCTGTTACGGTTATGAATCCCCTTTTCCCGCCGCCTTGCGCCGGGCGCAATAGGCCTCAGACCGAGAAGACTTCAAGGGCAGTAGACATGTACGTGTATGACCCCGTCGACCAGCAGCTCGTCGAACAACGTGTGGCCCAGTTTGCCGACCAGACGCGCCGCTTCCTTGACGGCCAGCTCACCGAAGACGAATTCCGCGTGCTGCGCTTGCAGAACGGACTCTACATCCAGCGCCACGCCCCCATGCTGCGCGTGGCGATTCCCTACGGCATGCTGGCCTCGCGCCAACTGCGCACGCTGGCGCACATTGCCCGCAAATGGGATCGCGGCTACGGCCACTTCAGCACCCGTCAGAACATCCAATTCAACTGGCCCAAGCTGGAAGACGTGCCGGACATCCTGGCTGAACTGGCCACCGTCCAGATGCACGCCATCCAGACCAGCGGCAACTGCATCCGCAACACCACCACCGACCACTTCGCCGGCGTCGCTCCTGACGAACTGGTCGACCCGCTGGTGTGGTGCGAAATCATCCGCCAATGGTCCACGCTGCACCCGGAATTCGCCTTCCTGCCGCGCAAGTTCAAGATCGCCGTCAGCGGCGCCGTGCAAGACCGCGCGGCCGTGGGCGTGCATGACATCGGCCTGCAAGCGGTAGAACGCGACGGCAAGCTGGGCTTTCGCGTCTGGGTCGGCGGCGGCATGGGCCGCACGCCTATCGTTGGCAAGCTGATCAACCCGTTCGTTGAATGGCAAGACCTGCTGACTTACATGCAGGCCGCGCTGCGCGTCTACAACCTGCATGGCCGCCGCGACAACAAGTACAAGGCGCGCATCAAAATCCTGGTCAAGGACCTGACGCCCGAAGTCTATGCGCAGCAGGTCGATGAACAATGGCAGCTCATCAAGGGCGGCCCCGACACCATCACCCAGGAATTCGTCGACAGCATCAAAGCGCGCTTCGTCTGGCCGCAATACGACGCGACCGCCGCGCAAGAGCCCGACAACACTGACGCATTGGCCGCTGCCGACAAGCGCTTTGCGCGCTGGCTGCGCACCAACGTGCACGCGCACAAGGTGGCCGGCTACGCCGCCGTCACCGTCTCGCTCAAGCCTACGGGCGTGCCGCCCGGCGACATCACGGCTGACCAAATGGACGCCGTGGCCGATCTGGCCGACGCCTATGGCTTCGGTGAATTGCGCGTCTCGCACGAACAGAACCTGATCCTGGCAGACGTTCGCCGCGCGCGTTTGCATAAACTCTGGCAAAAGCTGGAAGCGCTGAACCTCGCCACGCCCAACGTCGGCCTGCTGACCAACATCATCGCCTGTCCGGGCGGAGACTTTTGCGCGCTGGCCAACGCCGTCTCCATCCCCGTGGCCGAAGCCATCCAGCGCCAATTCGACGACCTGGACTACCTGTTTGAAATCGGCGAGCTCGATCTGAACATCTCGGGCTGCATCAACTCCTGTGGCCACCACCACGTGGGACA
>CAJYKY010000562.1 GCA_913775005.1 uncultured Achromobacter sp. | reverse complement strand
CCGGCCTGGACTTGAAGGACGGCGAAGTGCAATTGCAGGACGCCATCTCGGGCATGGCCGTCGCGGTGACGAAAATCAACGCGAACACCGGGCGCGTCACGTTCAACCAACCCTTTGATGTGCGCCTGACCGCGCGTGTCGAAGGCGGCAACCCGCGCGTGGACGCCAACTTGACCGGTCAGGCCCTGCTGACGCTGGATCCGTCCGCCAAGCGCTACGCCGCTCAGAAGCTCGACCTGCGCATGGACGGCAAGCTACCCGGCGCTGAAGCCAAGAGCCTGGCCGTGCGAGGCAACCTGGCGTTCAACGGCCAGAAGTCCGCGCTGGACGTGGCGGGGCTGGAAGTGGTTTTCCAGGGCGACATTACCGACCCGGCTGCGCGCGCTACCAATGTGGAAGCCAGCGTGGCCATGCCCAAGCTGGCGATCGACCCGCACAAGAGCCAGTTGCAGATCGAAAAGCTGGCCGTGCGCGCCAAGGGCGGTTCGGCCGACGGCCCGTTCGAAGTGGCCGTCGACGCTCCGGCGCTGAATATTTCGCCGGCCTCGGCCACGGGCGAAGCGCTGACCGGCCGCGTGCGCATCAGCGGCGTGGACGCGAGCTTTGGGCTCAACGGCATCAGCGGCAACGCGGCTGAACTCGACATCAAAGAAGCCAAGGTCGACAGCACGTCCAAGAAGGGCGAACGCGTGGTCAAGCTGAACTTCGCCTCGCCCTTGACGCTGAACCTGCTGCAACGCAGCGGCGGCCTGTCCGCGCTGCGTGGCGACGTCAACATCACCGACCCGGGCCTGCCCAAGGGCAGCTTGCAGATCCCGGTGATTGGCAGCCTGAATGTGGATCTGCTGAAAGACCAGGCCACCACCAAGATCAACGCCGTGCTGGAAGGCGGCAAGTTCGACCTCAGCGCCGACATCACCAAGCTGTCCGATGCGCCGCTGGTGAATGTGGCCCTGGCCGTCGACACGCTGGACTTGGACAAGCTGGTGCCGCCCGTGGTGGCCGCGCCGGCCAAGCCGCCGGCCGATGGCAAGAAAGACGACACCAAGCCCGCGCAACCGCCCGCACCTGCCGCGCCGGTTGACGACACCATCGACCTGTCGGCGCTGGTCGGCCCAAGCGTCAATGGCACGTTGAAGGTGGGCAAGCTGGTCATGCGCGGCCTGAAGGCCGACGACGTGGCGGCCGTGGTCAAGCTGGACAAGGGCAAGCTCGATATCTCCAGCCTCACGGCGGGCCTGTACGGCGGCAAGCTGGCGGGCGCATTGTCGGTGGACGCGGCGCAGGGCAACCAGCTGGCCACCAAGATGTCGCTGTCGGGCATCGCCATCGAACCGCTATTGGTTGACCTGGCCAAGCAGAACGTGCTGAGCGGCACCGGCAGCCTGGCGCTGGACTTGAAAACCGCCGGCGCCAATGTGTACGCCATGAAGGGCGCGCTGGCCGGTACGGTGCAGGTGCGCCTGCGTGACGGCGCGGTCAAGGGCATCAACCTGACGCAGACGCTGCGTGACCTGAAGGCGGCCTTCACCGCTGAATCGCAGAACGAAACCGTGCCTGCCGACACGAGCAAGCAGACGGAATTCTCGGAAATGGATGCGGACCTGGCGATTGCCAAGGGCGTGGCCACCGTGAAGCGCCTGAATGTGGTGTCGCCGCTGCTGCGGGTGACGCAGGGCGATCCGGCCACGATCGACTTCGTCAAGAGCGAGCTGGATCTGGTGGCGCGCGCCCGCGTGGTCAACCCCGCGGCCAGCCCCGACGGCAGCGAACTGATCGACCTGAAAGACGTCACGATCCCCGTGCACGTCCAAGGCCCGTTCGACAAACCCATCTATACCTTGCTGTGGAAAGACGCCATCGGCGGCATTCTGAAGCGCAGCCTGGAAAACAAGCTGCGTGACGCGGTGGCGGGCAAGGGCAAGAACGGCGCGGCTGTGGACAAGGCCTTGAAGGGACTGCTGGGCAAATGAGCACCGAGTCCTTTCAGCCCATTGCACAATGCGGCCTGACGGCCCAGCCGGCGGCGGCCGCGTATCACCGGCAATGGCTCATCGCCAATGATTCCGGGCAATGGTTGAACCGTGAACTGTGCCCCCGGCTTGCTGAAGTGTCGGTGGAATTGCGGCTGGGTTATCTGGTGCTGAAGGCGCCGGGCATGCTGCGCATGGATATTCCGCTGGACGTCATCGAAGACGATGACAGCGTGCGCTACAGCATGAAGGTGGGCGACGAAACCATCGATGTCATCGATGAAGGCGAACTCGCCGCCGCGTGGATCTCGAACTTTGTGCAGGTACCTTGCCGGATCATGAAGGTGCATCCGGACACGCCGGTTACCGCCTGGCCCGCCTGAATTCAAATGCGCCGTGGGCCAGCAGGCCCGCCGCCAGGCCCCAGAAGGCCGACCCGATTCCCCAGAAACTGAACCCCGACGCCGTCGCCAGCAAGGTGATCAGCGCGGCTTCGCGCCGCTGCGGGTTGGCCATGGCCGCCGCCATGCCGCCCATGATCGTGCCCAGCAGCGCCAGGCCGGCCAGTGCAGCCAGCAGCGCAGCAGGCAGCGCCTGGAAAAAGACGGCCACGGCACCGGCAACGATGCTCAGGCCCACATAGCCCAGCCCATACGTAGCGGCGGCGATGTAGCGCTTGGCGGGATCCGGGTGCGCTTCAGGGCCGGTGCAGATGGCGGCGCTGATGGCGCCCATGGTGACGCTATGCGCGCCGAAGGGCGCGGCAATAAGACCCAGCAGGCCGGTGGCGGCCACCAGGCGCGATGCGGGCGGCCGGTAGCCTGCCGCTTGCAGGATCGCCAGGCCTGGCAGGTTCTGCGATGCCATCGCCACGACGAACAGCGGAATCCCCAGGCTGACCGCCGCCTGCGCGCTGAACGCGGGCGTGGTCCACACGAATTCGGTCAGGCGCCAGTCCAGCAGGTTCAGCTGCATCAGGTCAAGCGCGAAGGCCAGCGCCACGGCCACTGCCATCACCACCAGCACGGCATAGCGCGGCGCCCAGCGCCGGCACAGCAGGTAGGCCACGCACATCGTCATCACCAGCGTGGGTTGCTTGCTGATGTTGGTGAAGATGCCCATGCCGAAATTAAGCAGCACGCCGGCCAGCATGGCGGCGGCGATTTCGCCGGGAATGCGGCGCAAGATGGGATCGATCCAGCCGAACACGCCGCAGGCGAGCGTGAGTCCGGCCGCCAGCACGAAGGCGCCGATGGCTTCATTGAAAGGAACGCCAGCCAGCGCGGTGACCAGCAGGGCGGCGCCTGGCGTCGACCACGCCATCACGACGGGCAGGCCGGTGCGCAGGCTGTAGAACGCGCCGCCCAGCCCCAGCACCAGGCTCAGCGAACCGATCCACGAACCGATGTGCGCCGCGTCCAGGCCGGCCGCGTGGCCGGCTTGCACCATCAGCACGGCGGTGCCGCCAAAGCTGACCAGCACGGCCACCAGACCGGCCGCGATCGCGGAGGCGGAGATGTCGCGGCGGGCGTGGTGGGTAGCGGGGGGAAGGTTGATGCCGGACTGTGTGGCGTCGCTCATGCGGCACCGGTCAGGCGGCGGTACTTGGCCATGAGCTGTTCCTGGCCTTCGTTCCACTGCGGGTGCAGTTCAATGCACTCGACCGGGCAGACCACCTTGCATTGAGGTTCGTCGTGATGGCCGACGCATTCCGTGCATTTGTCGGGATCGATGACGTAATAGTCATCGCCCATGGAAATCGCGTCGTTCGGGCACTGGGGCTCGCAAACGTCGCAATTAATACATTCTTCGGTGATGAGCAGGGCCATGATGGGCAGCGGATAAGCCAGGGGGAGCGGCTTTGATTGTACTGCCGGGCCGGAAAGCGCAAGAAGGGCGCATTTCGCGCCCTTCCCGGGTGGTGGTGCAACGCGGGTGGCTCAGCCCGGCCAGGACTGTTCGCGGCGTTCCTTGGCCTTTTCCTGCAACCAGCGTTCCACGGACGGGAACACGAATTTGCTGACGTCGCCGCCCAGCTGAGCGATTTCGCGCA
>CAJYKY010000561.1 GCA_913775005.1 uncultured Achromobacter sp. | reverse complement strand
CGGTTCAGCGATGCCAGGAAGTCCCACAGCAGCGGGCCGCCCGCCAGGCCCTTGACCAGCGCGACGATGGTGGCGCTGGGCGTGGGCAGCAGGACGGGGCTGACCAGCTGCAAGCGCACCACCAGGTCCCAGACGACGAACAGCGCCAGCGGGCCGATCAGCGGCAAAAAGCGCGCGGTGTTGAACTTGCGCGGCGGCTTCGAGGTAGGGGCGGCTGCGGCATGGGCCGCAGCGGGGGACGTGCCTCGGGCGCCCAAGGCGGCCGGAGCCGGGGCTGGGGAATTGGCCTGGGCGGCGGACCCTGTGGCCCCGGGGGGCACGGTGCTGGCGCTGGTAATAGCCATCGATCACCCCTTGTAAAGCATGCTCGACACGTCGACCTTCTGGGCGAAGATGCCCTTCTCGGTGAACAGGTCGAAGAATTTCTGGAAGTACTGGATGTCGCTGGGCGTGAACTCGTTGTAGAGCGTGTAGGCGGCCAGCGGCACTTCTTCCGTCATCGGTCCTTCGATGGCGGTGTAGCCCTTCATGAAGGGCCGCGCCTCGGCGGGCTTGGTGCGGATCAGTTCGATACCGCGCGCATACGCGGCGATGAATTTCTTGCTTTCTTCAGGATGCTTTTTCAGGAAAGCGGTGGTCAGCGACGCCGATCCGCCAAACCACGGCGCCATCGGATCCCCCAACACGTACTTGGCGATCACCCCGGTTTCCAACACGCGCGTGGTGCCGTTCAAGCGGCCCACCGTGCCCGTGGGTTCCAGCGTGTAGCACGCATCCAACTGGCCGGCAGCAACCGCGGCGACGTGCTGGCTGATTGCCAACTCGACCACGGTTGCTCCGGTTGCGCCGGCGCGCTCCAGTACTGCTTTGGCCAGCGTGGCGTTCTGGATGCCGGGTCCAGATCCGACCTTTTTCCCCTTGAGGTCTGCTATGGATTTGATGGGACTGTCTTTCGCGACGATGAACTCATCCAGCACGTTCTTGGCGTTGCTGGGGTTGGACGCAAAAATCTTGAACAAGCCGGGCGAGGCGATCTCGCCGATGGCCAGGTTGGCCGAGCCCGTACCGTTGGCGCTGCCGTCTGCGCGGCCCGCCAGCATGGCTTCCATGACCTGCTGCGCGCCAGCGAACTTCAGCGGCTCGACATTCAGGCCGGCTTCTTTGAAATAGCCTTTCTCGACCGCCGCGTAGAACGGCAGGCCGGCGGCCACGGGCCAGAAGCCAATGCGGATCACCGGGCCCGATTGCGCCCGCACGATGGCCGGCGTGGCCAGCGTCGCGGCGCCCAGGGCCGCCCCTTGAATCAGGCGGCGGCGGGTGGCGTTGAAGGCGTAGGGCGCATTGCGGTTGATCATGAAGGCTCCTGAATGGCTCGGTGATGGGGTGCGTGGGCGTTGTCTTGTCGACAAGCTTGCATACCAGCTCATCAAGCAAGACCCGTGCCAACTTTCGGGGACGGGGTGCCGGCAGGGCGTTGCGGCAGGTTTTGCCGCGTGTTTTGCGATGGATTGCATGGCTTTGCATGCGTTGTCCTGCGCTTGCACGGGCGGCGTGGCATCGGGCTGGTGCCTTCTGTGAACCAACGTGGTGCATCACGCACTACTGTTGGGGACGCAACGCCCGCTTGGCGCCCCATCCTGATATCGGCTGTGATGCCGCGTCCCGCGCGAAGGCGTTAGCATGTACGCGGACCGGGGCTGCCGCCCCGGTGTGGCAACAGAGCCGGACGCCGCATGCGGCGCCGTTGAACATGAATACCCGTTTCGTCGAAGCATTTTTATGGTCGGCCCGCCTGGGCAGTTTCCGGGCCGCCAGCGACCGCCTGCACATCACGCAGGCCGCCGTCGCCAACCGCATCGCCTCGCTGGAAGAGGACATTGGTGCGCGCCTGTTCGAACGCGATGCCAAGGAATTGCGCCTGACGGCCGTGGGCACGCGCCTGCTGGACTATGGCGAACGGCTGCTGGAAATCCGTCAGCAGATCCTGTCGCTGGGCAAGCGCGGCGACGAGGTGTTCGGCCTGGTGCGCATCGGCGCCATCGAAACCGTGGTGCACACGTGGCTGATCGGCTTTCTGACCAATCTGAAGTCCACCTATCCGGGCATCGAGGTGCAGCTCACGTCCGAGACCACGCGCGCGCTGCATCGCGGCCTGCGCGAAGGCACGCTGGACATCGCCTTGCAAACGGATCTGCTCAGCGACACCGGCATCATCAGCACGGCCTGCCTGCCCATGGAAATGGGCTGGGTCGGGCGCGCGGGCGACGAGCCGTCGCTGACGGTGCAGCAACTACTGAGCGAACCGGTGCTGACCATGAGCCCCGGGTCGCAACCGCATGAAGCCTTGAAGGCGCTGTACCGCGAGGCCGGCATGCCGCTAGGCAAGGTGCACTGCGTGAGTTCGATCTCGGCCTTGGCGCGTCTGGTGAAAAGCGGTTTCGGCCGGGCGCTGGTGCCGCTGCCGCCTGTCTATGAATATGTGGCGCGCGGCGAAGTGCAGGTCATCCGCAGCGACATGCCCGTGCCGCCGCAGCTGCTGGTGGTGAGCTATCTGGAAAGCGCGGGGTCGGACGCGATCCGCCTGGTGGCTGAATTGGCCAGCCGCGCGTCGGATCAGTTCACCGCGTCGGTGGTAGAGCCGCGTTTCGGTTCTGCGCAATAGTGTTATCCCTAGGGCGGCGCTCAGTAATTCTGTTGCTGTGAGGAAGAATTACTCGTTTGTCCGCGCCCCGCCTGCGGGACGAAGATTGGGCCTTCTGAAATTGTTGGAACCCGGTCTTCCCGCTTATGAGCCTCACTTCTGCTTCCCCCTCCGCCATCAACGGTCTGCTGTTCGTCGCCACTGACGTCTCTGCCGACGACGATCTGGATTTCAACCGCTGGTACGACCGCGAACACGTCGAAGAACGTGTCCGCATCCCCGGCTTCCTGTCCGGCGCGCGCTACGTGTCGCGCGCCAACGGCCGCAAGTACCTGGGCCTGTACCGCACCGAATCCCTAACCGCCTTCACCACCGACGACTATCGCGCGGCGTTCGAACGCCAGACGCCGTGGTCGGTGGCCAATCTTGGCCGCATGCAGGACCCGATGCGCCGCGTGTGCGCCGTGCACGCCGTGACCGGCTTTGGCAGCGGCAGCCAGCTTGTGGTGTTGCCCTTGCCGGCCACCGACTACGCCGAAGCGCTGATCGTTGCCGCGCGCGAACTCGGGCTGGCGCTGTCCGATGTGGATGGTTTCGTGCAGTCCTATCTGCTAGTGCCGGACCCGGTGCTCAGCACGCCGCTGCCGCGCGAATCCACCGAGCAGCGCGTGTTGGCGCCGATCTTCGTGGTGGAAGCCAGCACCGAAGCCGGCGCGCAGGCCTTGCGCGACCTCGCAGCCAAGACCTTGCGCGTGGACGCGTCCGAGGCCTGGATGATGGACCTGGGCTGGAAGCTGAACGCCGCTGATCTGCGCTGAGCCCTTCAGCCCGAATTTCGATCCGAACACACACAAGGGGAGCCTTATGGCCGAACACACTTTGCCCGCCGCCTCCACGGCCACCAGCGCGGGCGCGCCGAACAAGATGCGCCGGCTGGCGATGGCCAGCTCGGTCGGCACCACGCTCGAGTGGTACGACTTCACCATCTACAACCTGATGGCCGCGTTGGTCTTCAACGCCATCTTCTTTCCGTCCTTCGATCCGTTGACGGGCACCATCCTGGCGTTCTCCACCTACGCCGTGGGTTATGTGTCGCGGCCCTTGGGCGGCTTTGTCTTCGGCCACCTGGGCGACCGCCTGGGGCGCAAGTTTGTGCTGGTCGCCACGCTGGTCATCATGGGCGTGTCCACGGGCTTGATGGGCTTGCTGCCCACCTACGCGTCGTGGGGCGTGTGGGCGCCTGTGGCGCTGGTGGCGTTGCGCTTCGTGCAGGGCGTGGCGTTGGGCGGCGAATGGGCGGGTGCGGTGCTGCTGTCGATGGAACATGGCAAGCCCAATCAGCGCGGCCGCAATGCGTCCTTCACCCAAGTGGGGCCGTCCTGCGGCACGCTGATCGGCACGGGCTTCATCGCCGTTGTCACCGCCTTTCTCAGCGCCGAGGAATTCCAGGCCTGGGGCTGGCGCATTCCGTTCATCTCCAGCGTGGCATTGGTGATGTTCGGCCTGTGGCTGCGCCGGGGCGTGGAAGAGACGCCGGTGTTTCTGGAGATGGAAGAAAAGCGCGAAACCGCCAGCACGCCGATCAAGGAAGTGCTGGGCCAGTACTGGCGCCAGCTGCTGATCGCCGGCGGTTCGCGGATTGGTTCCGATGTGCTGTATGCGCTGGTCGTCGTGTTCACGCTGACGTATGTGACCACGGTGCTGCATCTGTCGCGGCCCATGGCGCTGACGGCAACGATGCTGGGCGCGGCGCTGAACGCCATTGCGGTGCCGCTGTGCGGTGCGCTGTCCGACAAGATCGGCCGCCGTCCCGTGTATCTGCTGGGTGCGGTGCTGGGCATGATCTGGGCGTTTGTGTTCTTCGTGCTGATGGACACCGCGCATCCCGTCGCCATCTGCGCGGCAGTCGTCGTCGGGTTGTTGATCCATGCGCTGATGTACGGCCCGCAAGCCGCGTTCATCACCGAGCAATTCCCGGGGCGCGTGCGCTATGCCGGATCGTCGCTGGCCTACACGCTGGCCGGCATTGTGGGCGGGGGCTTCGCACCGCTGATCATCGCGAGCCTGTACAAGTCGTGGAGTTCGACCGTGGCCATTTCGCTGTATGTGGCGGCAGCGCTGGCGGTGACGGCGATTGCGCTGCTGGCCGCCAAGGAAACGGCCAAGGCGCCCTTGCAGCGTTGATCGATTCACGTCACACGATTAGCCAGCGGCGCACCACGCACCCAGCGGTTCAGATTGTCCAGGAACCGCTCACGCACCCGCGCCGTATTGCCATCGGAAAACCCCGCGCTGTGCGGCGTGACGATGACATTGTCCAGCGACCATAGCGGTGATTCGGGGGGCAGTGGCTCTTGCTGGAATACATCCAGGAAGGCGCCGGCAAGGCGGCCGCCCGCCAGTGCCTGGATCAACGCGGCTTCGTCGATGACATGGCCGCGCGCCACGTTCACCACCATGGCGTGGGCGGGCAGCGCGGCCAGCGCCTCATGGTTG
>CAJYKY010000560.1 GCA_913775005.1 uncultured Achromobacter sp. | reverse complement strand
GTCGCTCAAGACCAGCGTCATCGTCGAGAACAAGGCCGGCGGCGGCGGTGGCATCGGCACCGCCTATGTGGCGCGCGCCAAGCCCGATGGCTACACCTTGCTGATGGGCAACATCGGCCCCAACGCCATCAACTACGCCTTGTACAAGTCGCTACCGTACACGCCGGCGGACTTCGCGCCCGTCACGCTGGTGATCTCGGTGCCCAATGTGCTGGTGGTGAACGAGGCCTCGCCCGTGCATTCCGTGGCGGACCTGCAAGGGCTTTCCAAGCGTGACCCGTCCAAGGTGTCGTTCGGCAGTTCCGGCGCGGGGCAGTCGCCGCATCTGTCCGGCGAACTCTTCAAGCAGCGCGCGGGCATCGCAGGCACGCACATCCCGTACAAGGGCGCCGGCCCCGCCGTCGCCGCGCTGCTGGGCCAGCAGTTCACGTTCATGATCGACAACCTGCCCAGCTCCATGCCGTACATCCAATCGGGCAAGCTGCGCGCGCTGGCCGTCACCAGCGACCGCCGGCTGCCCGAACTGCCCGACGTGCCGACGATGGCCGAGGCCGGCGTGAACGGCGTGGTCGTCACCGCGTGGTTCGGGCTGGTGGCGCCGGCGGGCACGCCCGACGCCGTGATCGGACAACTCTACGCCGCCACCCGCGATGTAGTGCGCAGCCCCGCCGTCAGCGACCGTTTCAAGGCCATGGGCGGTCAGGCGGGCGGCAACACGCCCGCTGAATTCACTGCCTTCATCCAGCAGGAACAGGCCCGCTGGAAGCAGATCGTGGACACGGCCGGTTTGGCACAGGAGCAATAAGTGATCGACAAGATTCAAGCATCCATGACCGAAGCCGTGGCCGTCATTCCGGATGGCGCGGCGGTGCTGGTCGGCGGTTTTGGCGAGGCCGGCGTGCCGTACGAATTGCTGGATTGCCTGGCGCAAAGCGGCCGCCAAGACCTCACCATCATCTCGAACAACGCCGGCACGTTCGATCGCGGCATCGCGGCGCTGCTCAACCGCAAGCAGGTCAGAAAGATCATCTGCTCGCATCCGCGTCCGCCTAATTCCGACGCCTTTGCGCGCGCCTATCGCGCGGGCGAAGTCGAATTGGAGTGCGTGCCGCAAGGCACGCTGGCCGAACGGCTGCGCGCGGGCGGCGCGGGTCTGGGGCCGTTCTATACCCCCACCGGTTACGGCACCGAGCTGGCCGCAGGGCGGCGGCAGGAAGTGATCGACGGCGTGGGTTATGTGCTGGAACAGCCGCTGCGCGGCGACTACGCGCTGATCCGCGCGCATCTGGGCGACCGCTGGGGCAACCTGATGTACCGGCACGCGGCGCGCAACTTCAATCCGGTGATGTGCATGGCTGCGCGCCACGCCATCGCGCAAGTGGACGAGGTGGTGCCGTTGGGTGCCTTCGTGCCCGAGCAGGTCATGACGCAGGGCATCTTCGTGAAAGCCGTGGTTCGGGTGGAGGCCTGACATGCCAGAGATCATCGGCCTGACCCGTCAGCAGATCGCGCAACTGCTGGCCAGCGACATCCCCGACGGCGCCATCGTCAACCTGGGCATCGGCATGCCCACGCTGGTAGGAGACCATCTGCCACCGGACAAAGACATTCTCTTGCACAGCGAGAACGGCATTCTGGGCATGGGGGCTGCGGCCTCGGGCAGTGACGTGGACCCGGACTTGATCAACGCCAGCCGCCAACCCATCACCTTGCTGGACGGCGCGTCCATCACCGAGCACACCGTGTCGTTCGCGATGATGCGCGGCGGCCATCTGGATTACGCGGTGCTGGGCGCGTTCCAGGTGTCGCAGACGGGCGACCTGGCCAACTGGAAGACCGACGCGTCCGACGCTATTCCGGCTGTGGGCGGCGCGATGGACCTGGCCGTGGGCGCCAAGCAGGTGCTGGTCACGATGGAACATCGGGGCCGCGACGGCACGCCGAAGCTGCTGCGCCAGTGCACCTATCCGCTGACGGGGCAGGGCGTGGTGACGCGTATCTATACCGATCTTGCGGTGATCGACATCACGCCGCGCGGATTCGAGGTGCATGCGATCAAAACGGGCATCAGCGAAGCCTATCTGCGCTCAGTGACCGATGCGCCGCTGCATGTTCCCGACAGCGTGCGCGCCATTGTGCTGGATGCCGATGGCGTGCCGCGCTACGCCTGACATTGCCGACTGCCTGATATTGCGCCCGATCCCGGGCAAGGAGACTTCGATGATCCGTTCCCGGCTTGCCGCCGCACGTACCTTCGCACTTATCCCCGCGCTCGCCGCTTCCCTGTGCATCGGCGCGGCCCACGCTGCGCCGACCTATCCCGACAAGCCCATCACCTTGTTGATTCCGTATCCGCCCGGCGGTAGCGCCGACATGCTGGCGCGGCCGCTGGGCGCCGAGCTGCAAAAGAAGTGGGGCCAGCCGGTGGTGCTGGAATACAAGCCGGGTGCGGGCGGCGCGATTGCGTCGGCGCAGCTGGCGCGCGCCAAGCCCGACGGCTACACCCTGTTGATGGTGCTGGCCGCGCATGCGATTAACCCCAGCCTGTATCCGAGCCTGCCTTACGACACGCGCAAGGACTTTGCGCCGGTGTCGCTGGTGGCCACCTTGCCGATGCTGGTGGCGGCCCCGCTGTCCACGCCGGCGGACACCATCCCCGACCTGATCGCCTACGCGAAGTCGCATCCGGGCAAGCTCAGCTTTGCGTCGGCCGGCAATGGCAACACCAGCCATCTGGCCGCCGAGATGTTCAAGACGCAGACGGGCACCGACATGATGCACGTGCCTTACAAAGGCAGCGGCCCGGCAGTGGTGGCGTTGTTGGGCGGCGAGGTGTCGCTGATGTTCGACAGCATTTCCACGTCGTTGCCGCAGGTGCAGGCCGGCAAACTGAAGGCGATTGCCGTCACCGGCGAGCGGCGTTCGCCGCTGTTGCCCAAGGTGCCGACGGTGGCGGAAAGCGTGCCGGGCTTTGTCGTGAACGGCTGGTATGGCGTGCTGGCGCCGGCAGGCACGCCGCCCGCGATCGTCAACGCCGTGAGTCAGGGCATTGCCGAAGCCGTGGCGCAGCCTGCGCTGAAGCAGCAATTGGCAGGCTATGGCTATGAAACCGTAGGCTCCACGCCCGCGCAGTTCGCCAGCCACATCGACCGCGAGCTCTCGACATGGAAGCAGGCGGTCGACGCGTCAGGCGCCAAGCTGAATTGAACGGGCCGCGCTGACCGTCAAATCGTCAGCGTGCAATCCAGCGCTTCAGGCGCGCGCAGTTTCACGCGGTATGCGCGCAGCTCGTCGCGGCGGAACACGTGCACCGTCACGCGGTCGCCGGCCTGATACTGCGCCAGCAGAATGTCCAGCCCGGCAGGCGCATCAACGCGCAAGCCATCCACGGCCACCAGCACATCGCCTGCCGACAAGCCGCCATGGTGGGCCGCGCCGCCTTCCAGCACCGTGCTCAACATCAAGGCATCGCCTTGCTTGCGCGTGCGCACATCCATCGACGGAATGTTGGCTGCCGTCTTCCAGTTCACCGTGATGCCTTGCGTGGCCAGCAATTCGGCAAGCGGCACGTCCGCCGTCCCGTAAGCGTGGCGCGCGATGAAGCGGCGCGTGTCCACGCCCGTGGCTTCAAGAATCAACGCGGGCAGGCCATCTTCCGGCAGACCTTGCGGCTTGCCTTGATAGAAGTCGCGTCCATACCGTTCCCACAGCAGGCGCATGACGTCGTCCAGCGAATGCGCGCCGGCGCTGTCGCGGCGGATCATCAAGTCCAGCCCAAGCGCCACCAGCGCGCCCTTGGTGTAGTAGCTGACCAGCGCGTTGGGCGAGTTTTCGTCTTGCTTGTAGTAGCGCGTCCACGCGTCGAATGAACTTTCCGCCACCGACTGCTTGGCCCGGCCCGGCGTGCGGTGCACGCTGGTGATGGTCTTGGCTAACAAGCGCAGGTAGTCCGACTGCGTGATGACGCCCGAGCGCAGCAGCAGCAGGTCGTCGTAGTAAGACGTGAAGCCTTCGAACACCCACAGCAAACGCGTCAGGTCGGGCTGTTCAAGATGGTAGGGGGTGAACGCCTGCGGCTTGATGCGCTTGACGTTCCAGGTATGGAAGTACTCGTGGCTGACCAAACCCAGAAAGCCGCGATACCCCTCACCCTGGCCTTGCTGGCCCATCACGGGCAGGTCCTTGCGCGCGGTCATCAGCGCGGTGCTGGCGCGATGCTCCAGGCCGCCGTAGCCGTCGCCCGTCACCATGGTCATGAAGACATAGCGGTCGGAACTGTCCAGAAACGGCGCGCGCTTGGTGCGCGGCTCGAAGAACGCGATCTGGGTTTCGCAGATCTTTTTCACGTCTGCCGTGATGCGGGCCAGGTCCAGCTTGGCGGCCTCGCCCGTGAACACCAGTTCGTGCTCGGCGCCATGCGCAGTGAAGCTGGCCACTTGCGGCGTGCCCATTTCAACCGGGTGGTCGATCAGCGCGTCGTAGTCCGGCGCCAGGTACAGGCCAAAGCCGTGGCGGCGCGCGGCGCCTTGATGGCCGCGGGCTTCGGGCAAGCTGGTGTAGACCTTCCAGCCGTCGAGACCGCGCGGCGGCGTCAGGTCCACGAGGCAGGGCAGATGGTCCTGGCCATGCACGCGCAGGAACACGCTCGTGCCATTGAAAAAGCCATGGCTGTCGTCCAGATGCGCGCCGCGTACCGACAGATCCCACGCGTAGACCACGTATTCGATACGCAGCGGGCCATCGCAAGGGGCGGCCTGCCAGGTGTGGTTGTCGATTTTGTCGACATTCACGCGCTTGGATCCGGAGCGGGCGCTCACGGATTCGATCTGGCGCGAGAAGTCGCGGATCAGGTAGCTGCCCGGAATCCAGGCCGGCAGCGACAGGCGCTGGCCGTCGGCAGAGGGCGCGTCAACGGTTAGGGTTATCCGGTAGCGGTGCCCGGCGGGATCGTAAGGCTCAAGGCGGTAAAGTAGCGGGAAAGCGGCATCAGTTTTTTTCATGTCCTTATCTTATTACTGGAGACATTCAATGAGCGAGTCGTTTGTACTGGTCGAAACCCGGGGCCGCGTCGGACTGCTGACGCTGAACCGCCCCAAGGCGCTGAACGCGCTGAACGATCAACTGATGGATGAGCTCGGCGCGGCCCTGCTGGCATTTGAAGCGAATGCCGACATCGGCTGCGTGGTCATCACCGGCAGCGAGAAGGCTTTTGCCGCCGGCGCCGACATCGGCGCGATGAAAGACTGGTCCTACATGGACGTCTACAACAGCGAATACATCACGCGCAACTGGGAAACGCTCAAGCGCATCCGCAAGCCGGTGATTGCTGCCGTGGCAGGCTACGCGCTGGGCGGTGGCTGCGAACTGGCGATGATGTGCGACATCATCATCGCTGCCGACACCGCCAAGTTCGGCCAACCCGAAATCAAGCTGGGCGTGATCCCCGGCGCGGGCGGCACGCAGCGCCTGCCGCGCGCGGTGGGCAAGGCCAAGGCGATGGACCTGGCGCTGACCGCCCGCATGATGGGCGCCGAAGAAGCGGAACGCGCGGGCTTGGTGTCGCGCGTGGTCGCGGCCGACAAGTTGCTGGAAGAAGCGCTGGATGCGGCCACCGTCATCGCCTCGATGTCCTTGCCGTCCGTAATGATGGCCAAGGAATGTGTGAACCGTGCGTTTGAAGGGTCGCTGAACGAAGGCCTGCTGTTCGAACGTCGCGTGTTCCATTCGCTGTTCGCTACCGAAGACCAGAAGGAAGGCATGGCCGCCTTCACCGAAAAGCGCAAACCGGACTTTAAACACCGTTAAGGCTTGTTACGTGCGCGAGACAATCGCGAACAAGACCTGATTGACCCGGCGCGCCCATCCAGGGCGCGCTTTTTTATGCGCGCGTGCGGGATTTAGTGGTTGCGCCTTGAAACGTCTAGGCAGCACCTTGTTGCAGACTTCTTCCCTATCCTGAAAAGGCGTCATCCCGAGGTGCCGCGCCAAAGCGGCTTGCCCTGGCTGGCAAGTTCCGCGCGGCGGCTCGCTAGCAAACAAAATCAAGAAGGAGCCTTGCATGCGTACATTTATCGCTAATCGCCGGTGGTCCACCGCGGTGCTCGCCGGCGCGTTGAGCGTCTGCTTCATGAGCGCCACTCAGGCTCAATCGCCGCAGCCCTCGCTGCGCCTGGTGTCCGAGACGCCGTATCCCGCTGCGTCGGCGCCCGCCCCGCAGATGAGTGAACAGGAACTGCGTGACACCGCCATTGATGCTTACGTCTACGCCTATCCGATGGTGCTGATGGAGCTGGCGCGCCGCAAGGCAACCGCCGTGCAAAGCCCGCTGGAAGGCCGCGCGCCGGTGAATCAATTCGGCCACAAGACCGCCTTCCCCGATCCGCGCGCGGCTGACACGCCGTGGCCCAGCGCCGACGCGCTGTATTCCAGCCTGTGGTTCGACGTGTCGCAAGCGCCGTTGATCGTGAATCTGCCTGACACGGGCGGCCGCTATTCCGTGTTGTCCGCCTTGGACATGTGGAGCGACGTGTTCGCTTCGCGCGGCACGCGTACCAATGGCCCCGGCGCGCAATCGTTCGCTATCGTCGGCCCCAACTGGCAAGGCTCGGTGCCTGCCGGCGTCGACGTGATCCGCAGCCCGACCTCCACCGGCTGGTTGATCGGCTGGACGCAAACTGGCGGTCCGCAAGACTATGCGGCCGTCAATCAGATTCAAGCGGGCATGACGGCAACGCCGTTGATCGCGCAGACCGCCGCAACGCCGATGCGCGGCCGCAATGCGGGCAACGCGTATCCGCAGACCGGATCCGGCATTGGCAACGCGCCGATCGGTAGCGGCTTGCCGATGCCTGTCCCCGCGCCGGTGAACCTGCCTGACGGCACGCCAGCTGAACAAGCCGCCAGCATGGATGCGGCCTCGTTCTTCGCCCTGTTCTTCGACGCGCTGCGCAACAACCCGCCGCATGCCAACGACACGCCGATTCTTGATCGCATGCGCCGCATCGGTCTGGACAGCCGTCAGCCGTTCTCGTATGGCCGTTTGAGCCCCGCTGTGCAGCAGGCGCTGGCCGATGCGCAACCGCTGGCCGGCCGCCGCATCGCCGATGGCGTGTCGCGCCTGGCCACGCCGATCAACGGCTGGAACACGGTGCTGTCGGGCATCGGCACCTACGGCACCGACTACACGCGCCGCGCGGCCATCGCCTATGCGGGCCTGGGCGCGCCGACGCCGGAAGACGTGCTGTATCCGGTGACCGTGTCCGACTCCAAGGGCCGCCCGTTGAATTCCAACGAAGACTACGTGCTGCACTTTGACAAGGGCCAGCTGCCGCCGGCGAACGCGTTCTGGTCGCTGCATGTCTACAACGACAAGCATGGGTTCGCTGAAAACGCCGCCAACCGCTATGCGCTGCGCAGCACCGACGGCTTGAAGTACAACGACGACGGTTCGCTGGACATCTACATCCAGCGCCGCGATCCGGGCGACAAAAAGCGTTCGAACTGGCTGAGCACGCCGACCAATGAAGGTCAGTTCCTGCTGAGCATGCGTCTGTACTGGCCGCAAGACACGGCGCTGGACGGCCTGTGGGCGCCGCCGCCGGTCAAGGAAGATTGATACGGCATCGCGCTTAGCACCGCCAGGCAAAACAAAGCGGCCCCTGTCACCAGGGGCCGCTTTTTTGTCGAGCAGGGCGGGGACTAAAAAAGCCAGAATGTGGCTGCTTTCACGTCCCTATTTTTGGTACGATTCGGCCGTTGTTTGCACCTTACAAACCCCCGAAAGTCATTTGCTTGGGTAAAAAAAAACAAGCTATACTCTGCGGGTTTGACGCTTGCGGGATAAGAACATGCGCCGCGAATGCTCAAGGAATTACACGCCAAGTATCTAGATAGCGAAGTCTGTGTAGCGAACTACATAGAGCCTATATAGAGACGGGGCGCGCGGTTTCAAGAGCATGAACGCCGGTTCTGATGGGAGCAAGAAGTAAAGCGGGGATGTTTGATGCAGAACTCGATGCAACAAGTGCAGCAGGGTTACAGGGACCAGGACCAGGAAATGACGGATGACGTCAAGGTGTTGGTTCTCAGCGACGCGGATCGCGCGGCGCTGAATGCTCAAGCAAGCCGCGGGCTCCTGTTGGCATTGGCGGCGCAAGGCGCCATGGGGCTCGCAGCAGCAGTAATAGCGGGGGTTGTCGGAGGGGCGGCGGCAGGTTGGTCGGCGCTGGCGGGGGCAGGAGCGTATTTCATACCCAATGCGTTGTTCGCATTGCGCCTGGCTGTCAGCGTTCGGGCCGGCAAGGCCAGTCCCTTTACCTTTCTCTCTGGTGAGTTGATCAAGTTGTTCGCAACGGCATTGCTGTTGTGGCTGCTTTCGCGTGTGACGCATGACTGGCTTGTGTGGCCTGCCGCGTTGCTCGGTCTGATACTCACCCTGAAAGGCTATCT
>CAJYKY010000559.1 GCA_913775005.1 uncultured Achromobacter sp. | reverse complement strand
TATCGGGCGGACAAAAGCTTCACCAATCTTCACGAGATCCGCTACCAGTTCAACCACCTGCGCGGCCTGTTGGACCTGAGCACGGTGCCGTCGGCCAATCGCGTCAAGGTCGGCAACGCAGCCCTGACCTATCTGTCCGATATCCTGGCCCGCATTCGCCCGATTGATCCCGCGGCTATCCCGGGCGCCGTCGCCAGCGATAAACCCTTGCCTGTCCGGTGGACCATTCCCGGCACCGATATCCAGATGGCCCGGGTAGATAGCGGGCCTAACGAAGGCGAATACCTGTTTACCGCCGACAGCATTGCGAATCTTGCCGACGACTACCGGCGGGTGCAGCGTCTGCCTTTGCAGTACCCGCGCCAATATGTCTGGTTCCATCAGGAACACATCAATGCCACGGGGCCGCTGATCCCTGGCTGGCTGACCGGCAGTATCCCGGACTCGCTGAAAGTCGTTTATCTGGATACGCCCGTCTGGAAGATCATCGCCATCGCCTTGGTCGTGATGCTGATGCTGACGCTGGCCTACCTCTGGGCGCGCGTGGTTCGTCACCAATGCCGGCGCGGCAGCGAGTTTCAAAAGCTGGCGTGGCGCTTCACCTTGCCAGCGGCGCTGCTTGCCATTTACTTGTTCACCGACTGGTATGTGATCGCGCACATCAACCCCGCCGGTCTGTTTGCTACGGGCGAAAGCCTGCTTGCCACGGCGGCGTTTTATGCCGTGGCGGCCTGGGCGGTCTGGATCGGTTGCTTCCTGATCGCCGAAGCCGCCATCAAATACGCCCCGGCGGGCCGGCAACGCGCTGGATACCCACTTGCTTCGCCTGGCCGCGCGCATCGCCGCTATCGGCTCGGCAGGCGGCATCCTTATCTACGGCGCCAACGAAATCGGCATCCCGGCCTACGGGCTGATCGCCGGTATCGGTGTGGGCGGTTTCGCGCTGGCGCTGGCCGCGCAGTCCACCATCGAAAACCTGTTCGGCGGCGTCACGCTATTCGTGGACAGCCCATTTCGCATTGGCGATGTCATCAGTTTCGGCGATCAGCGAGGCACGGTGGAAATGGTGGGCACGCGTTCCAGCCGAATCCGCGCGCTGGATGGCACGCTGGTCACCGTGCCGAACAGCGATCTGGCAAAAATGAAGATCGTGAATTACACGCGGCGCAACAAGTGCCTGTTCGTGCACACCATTGCCCTGGACGCGACGACGCCTGTGGACCGGATTCGCGCGTTGCTCGACCGGCTGCACAGCATCATGATGTCGGAAGAATTGGTCGAACAAGCTGGCGGTTCACCGCGCATTCGTTGCGTCAGCGTCGCCATGGGCCGGATCGACGTGGAAATCCGCGCCTACGTGCTCACCAAGGACTACACGGTCTTCCTGGGCATTCAGGAGTCTTTGCTGCTGCAAGTGATCGAAGCGATGGAAGCGCTGGAGGTCAAAATCGCCCATCCTCTTATGGCAGCCTCAAGCTTTGCGGCTTCAAGCATGGCTGCCTCACCACGTGCCGCCTCGTCGCCTGCCGGCGCGACCGTATCGAAATAACAGCCGGGCCGGCGGCGGCGTCATACCCCGCCCATCCACCAAGCGGCGCAGCCCAGCAACACAATCAACCCCAACACGCCTCGCCACGCGTTGCTGGCGGCAAAGACCCATATCGCCACCCCCGCATAGACCAGGAAACTCAGCAAGGTGGTCATCGCGACAGCCGAGGCCTGGCCCGCCATGCCCGCTGCCGCCATCCCCTGCGCTCCTACTGTCGCCGCCAGCGACGCCAACACGTAGCCGCCGATCCCCGCGCACACCACGCGCCCCAGCACGCGCCAGCGATGGCCGCGTGGGGCGGGAACGGTGCGGCCAGGCTTGGGCGCGACCCAAGCCTTTTCCTGCAAGCGCCAGGCCAGCCACGCAAAGAGGCCGCCGAAGACCAGCACAAGCCCTTCCACCCAAGCGGCCTCGACATTGCCGGCGCGCACATACGCCCACCCATGCTGCCCGGTGCTAAGCGCATTGATCAGCGGCAAGGTCAGGCATAGCGCGGCGGCGCAGCCAAACTGCTCCACCCACGCACGCTGCGGCGGCCGCAACAACGCATGCAACGCTGTCGCCAACCAGACCAGAAGGAAGGCCTTGATCTCCCAGCCATCGCGGCCCGGCAGCGCTGCCGGGATCAGGCGATTGGCGTGGAAGTACGCAATGCAGGCGACACAGGCGCCAGCAATGGCGGCCACATTCAACGACTCCATCAAGCGGTAGAAGGCCGGCGTCAGCGCGCCGAATTCGCTATCGCTTTTGTTGCGGCGCTTGATCGCAAACAGTACTGCACCCGTGGCGATCATGCCCGTGCCAGCCAGGCCCAGAATGAAGTACAGCCATTTCACGCCCCAGCCGCCAAAGTCCGCCAGATGCAGCCGCGACATCACATCTTGCACGGGGTCGGCCGAGCGCTGCGCGTCAGCCGGATGCAGCGCGCTGAACGCGCCGGTCGCGCCCTGGAATACCGCCCTGCCCGCCGGACTGCGGATCTGCCGCAGCGACGTCTGGGGATCGGGCCGCGCATAAACGGTAATGCGCTCTTGGCGCTGGCCGGGCCGTTCGACCATGATCATGCGCGGGGCGCTGCTCAGCGCGGTGGTGGCGGCATCCAGTAAGACACCCAGCTGCAAGCGCGCAGCAACGCCGTCATCAAGCACGGGGTTTGGGGGTAACGCCGCTGGGGCTCCCGCTTGCCTCGTTTGCAACAACTCGGCCTGCCAGCGCGCGTGGCCGTTGTCCCCATAGACGGCTTGCAATGGCCACGGCATGTAGCTCGTGTAGAAAAACGCCAGCCCGGTGTAGGTGATCATCAGCTGGAACGGCAAGGTCAACACCGCAGAGGCGTTGTGACCATCAAGCCAGGCGCGCTGGCCCCGGCCGGGCCTGAACGTGAAGAAATCCTTGAAGATGCGTTTGTGCACGATGACGCCGGACACCAGCGCCACCAGCATGCCCACCGCCAACCACCCCACCAGCCAGAAACCGAAGTTGCCCGCGTGCAAGGTGTAGTGCAGCGTCATGAAGTGGCGGCCGCCCTCGGTCTTGCGCCCCCAGGGCTGCGCCAGGATGTCGCCGTTGCGCGGGTCCATGGCCGCCTGATGCGTAACGCCCGCGGCCGTGCGCCAGACGAGCCGCAACGCCTGCTGCGGCTCATCCGGAAACTCAATGCGCCAGAACCGCGCATTGTCATCCTGCTGCGCCAGATAACGGCCCGCCGCCGCCAGCACGGCAGCACTGGTGGCGGAATGTGCGGTGGCGGACTGCGCCGTGGCGGGCAGCGGCGGCTCGGCCGTCATCCAGCGCGTAATCGGTTCACGAAACACGCTGAGGCTGCCCGCCAAAAAGATCAGGAACAACAGCCACGCGCAGACCAGACCGCACCAGGTGTGCAGCCAGCTCATGCGCTGGCGCAGGCCCGCCTTCATCGTCAGAACGTGCCGCGCAGGCTCAGCACCACATTGCGGGGGTCACCATAGTGGATGCCGTTGACCAGGTTGCCCACCGCGCTGTAGTAGCTCTTGTCGAAGATGTTGTTCAGGTTCAGTGTGGCCGCCCAGTTGCGGTTGATCTGATACTTCGTATAGGCGCTCCATACGGCGCGCCCGCTGGCATGCACGGTCGCAGCGCCGATCTGGCGCGACTGGCTGCTTTGCACGTTAACGCCGCCGCCCACCGTGAAGGCGTTCAGCTCGCCCGGCAGCTGGTACGTCGTCCACAAGCGGAAGATGTGCTTGGGCGAATACCACGCGAACGCCATACCTTCGCTGCTGACATCCTTCAGGTACTTGGTGGTGTTGAACGTATAGCCGGCGTACACATTCCAGCCTTGCGCAACTTCACCATTGATCTCGGCGTCAAAGCCCTGGCTGCGCACCTTGCCGCTATCGGTGTAGCAGTAGTAGCCGTCCCAGCACGTCGGGCTGGAGCTGAAATCGACCTGCGCGCGGTTGCTCTGGTCAATGCGGAAAATCGCGAAGGCCGTGTTGATGCGGCCATCCAGCAGCTCACCCTTCAAACCCAGCTCGTAGTTCTTGCCCACGATGGGCTTCAGGCTTTCACCCGCCGCGTTGACCTGCATCTGCGGTTGGAAGATGTCGGCGTAGCTGACGTAGGTTGTCCATTGCGGCGTCAGGTCCAGCAGCAGACCGGCGTACGGCGT
>CAJYKY010000558.1 GCA_913775005.1 uncultured Achromobacter sp. | reverse complement strand
TGCGGCTGCACGTTGGCGTAGTCGGCGCCGAACAGTTCCCGCACGCGCAACAGGGCCAGCGACTCGATCTCGTCCACGTGTTCGCAGCCGCCGTAGTAGCGCCGCCCCACATAGCCTTCGGCGTACTTGTTGGTCAACACGGAACCCTGCGCTTCCATGACGGCGCGGGACACCAGGTTTTCCGACGCGATCAGCTCGACCTGGGTTTGCTGACGCCGCAACTCGCGCTCGTGCATAGCCATGACGACAGGGTCACGCTTGGCGAGCGGCGCGGTGAAAAAGGGCGATGAGGTCGGGGTCATGAGCGCATTCTTTCCCAACGCCCGCGAACGCTGTTTCCCCAAGCGGACGGCATCTTGTCCGATTACGACAAAGCTCACTGCGATCGACCGCAAGGCCGCAAGCGCATTCGCGTTGCGCATTTTCGTATTTATCTGATGCGCGCGCCTGGCATCGCCGGCCTACGATGCAAGCTTTGACAATGAGCCTGGCAACGCTTGGCTCTTTCTCTCGGCAGCCTTGGATCTTTGATCAGGGAGCGTCGTCATGACCCACCACCCCACAGCGGCCGCCCGCGCCGGCCTCAGGCATTTCGGCTTCCTGCCGTTGCCACACTTCACCATGCTGAGCTTTTCAACCGCCATCGAAGTCTTGCGCATGGCGAATCATCTGATGGGGATGTCGTACTACGGGTGGTCGGTGCTGAGCCCCACGGGCGGGCCAGCAATGGCCAGCAATGGGCTGGCGGTCCAGACCCGGCGGCTTGACGCGCATGAACGGCCCGACGTGGTGTTCGCTTGCGGCGGCACCCGTTTGACGCCGGACGCAGACCCGGTTATCCACGACTGGCTGCACGGGCTGGCCGCAAGCGGCGTCATGCTGGGCAGCCTGTGCACTGGCACCTATACGCTGATGCAGGCGGGCTTGCTGGACGGCTACACCTGCGCCAGCCATTGGGAAGACCTGGACCTGTTGCGGCGCAAGTTTCCCGCCAGCCGTCTGTCGCAAGACCTGTTCGTGATCGACCGCGATCGCATCACCTGCACAGGCGGCACGGCGCCGCTGGATCTGATGCTGCATCTGGTGGGTGCGGCGGCCGGCCCGGCCATCGTGGCGTCCATCGCCAACCAGTTCACAATCGAACACGTGCGCGATTACAAGGACAGGCAGCGCATGCCGGTGTCGATCCGGATGCCGGCGGCGCATCCGGCCTTGGCCGAAGTGATCGCACTGATGGAGGTCAACCTGAAAGAACCCTTGTCGCTTCATGAGCTGGCGCAGTTGTCCGGCGCGTCGCAGCGTCAGTTGCAGCGGCTGTTCCGAGAACATCTGGGCACCACGCCCAAGCAACATTATCTGAGCCTGCGCCTGCGCCACGCGCGTGCGCTGCTGCGGCAGACACCGATGTCGATCACGAACATCACGACGGCATGTGGTTTTCAATCCGCCTGTCATTTCAGCAAGTCGTATCGCGCCATCTATGGCAGCGCCCCCAGCTCGGAACGCCGCAAGCAGTACGCACACGCGCCGGTGGCGCTGGGCGCCGCCCCGCTGTCGCGATTGGGCGCCCGTCCGTAAAACGAGGCGTTCAAGGCGCCGCTACCGCCTTTTTTTCATTGCCAGCCGGCTCCCGCTATACAGGTCCAAAATTCTGTGTATAATCGCTGTCTTTGGTGGAGACGGCCTAGCGGAAAACACCCCGCAAGCTTCATCAAATTGTATGAATTACAGCAGCGCAGCAAGTGTAATAACGTGCAGCGGCGGCAGTATGAAATACACAAAGCGGGAGTAGCTCAGTTGGTAGAGCGCAACCTTGCCAAGGTTGAGGTCGCGAGTTCGAGACTCGTCTCCCGCTCCAAATACTAAAAGGAAGCATCGGCCAACACCGCGCTTCCTTTTTTCTTGCAAGTGCTGGCGCAATGGCAGAGTGGTTATGCAGCGGATTGCAAATCCGTGTACGTCGGTTCGATTCCGGCTTGCGCCTCCAGCATCTTCTTCGGGCAAGTTCTGCCCACCCTCCCAGCACCTCCCCTTCCTGCATCTCGTTACGCATCCCTACGCGCTGTCAATCGATTGATTGCTATGGTGACGCCGTTTTCATTTAACGTCGAACCTATGCCACGCATTCTGAATCTTCGCGCCTGTTCCCCCTTGCTTGCCCTGTCGACCGCAGCTTTGCTGTCGCTGGCGCCGATGGCTGCCGAGGCCGATTCCGACCGGCACCATCACCGCCACGGCCGCGAATACAAAGAGAAGTATTGGGACGGCGCTTGCAAGGTCGAACGCAAATGGAAGCGCAACGGCGAATACCAGGAAAAGCGTAAGTGCCGTGATGATTATCGCGGTGGCTATTACGCGCCGCCGCAAGTCGTGGCGCCGGTCGCCGCGCCTGCGATTGTCATCACCCCTCCCCCCATCATCATTCGGCCCTGACCATGGATCAGTCGGTGAAGGACGCCATCGCCCGCTGGCCCAACGTGCCGGCCGTGTTCGGCTGGCTGTCGCTGGATGGCCGCGGCCGCTGGCGCCTGCATCCGCAAGGCCAGGCCGCGCAAGGCGGGCCGGGCGAGTCCATCACTAATACCCAGATCCTGGAATTCATCAATCGCAATTACGAGCACGACGAAGCCGGCCGCTGGTATTTCCAGAATGGCCCGCAGCGCGTTTTCGTGCGGCTGGACGGCGCGCCCTATGTGCTGCGCCTGAGCGACGACACTCACGGCCTGCGCACGCATACGGATGCGGCGGTGGCTACCGTCAGCCACTGGTGGCTGGATGATGCGGGGCAACTGTACGCGACCACGCCCGCAGGCGCGGGCATTGTGCTGGATCGAGACCTGCCTGCCCTGCTGGACAAGCTGAAGACGGCCGACGGTGCGTCGCTGATGGAGGTGCTGGCGGAGTCGCCTGCGCCCGCGCAGACGCTGCGCGTATCCTGGCCGGGCGTGTATGCCGAGGTGCCGCTGCAATACATCGCGCAGCAAGCGGTAGCGCAGCGCCTGGCGTTCGACCCGAACCCCAGCGCGGCGCCTGACTGATCCGCCTTAGAACATGCCGTTGGTATTGGCGGCCTGCTCGGGGATGGGCTGTACGGCGTCCCAGTGTTCAACAATCTTGCCCTGTTCCAAGCGGAAGATATCGACGATGGCGCTACCCCGCGTGCCCGGTTCGCGCACGGCATGCACATGCAGAATCACGTAGTCGCCGTCCGTGAACACCCGCTTGATCTCGCTGTGCGACTGGGGAAATTTGTCGCGCAGATAGGCGATGAATTTGCGAAACCCCTCGGGGCCGTCGGCCGCGTTCGGGTTGTGCTGCACATAGCGGTCGCCCACATATTTCAGCGCGGCGTCTGCGTCTTTCTGATTCAGCCCCTTCTCGTAGAAGGCCAGCACGGCGGCCTTGTTGGCGGCCTCTTGTTCGGACGAGGCAAAAGCGGCGGGCGACAGCGCGGCGGCAAGCAGCAGCGCGCCCAGGGCGCGTTTGGCTAAGGACATCGGAAACTGCATAGGAACTCCTGCATGAATTAGGGCGGGCAGGTCATTCTATGGCCCGCCCGCCCCGTCAACCATGACCGCTACGGTAAACAGTCTGGTGCGCGCCGCAATCAGCCGCGGCCGCTTTTGACCAGCGCAAACTTGCCGTCACCCAACAGCGCCAGCACAGCGGCGGCCACGGTCAGGAAGATCGGGTATTCCCAGCCGCCGCCCGCGTTACCGAAGCCCCAGCCATTGCCGAAGTGCACGGTCGAGGCGACGAACAATTGCACCACCGCAATCGCGGCCACCCAGCGCGGCACGATGCCCAGGATCAGCAACACGCCGGCGCCGACTTCGAAGAACGTGACCGGATAGGCCAGCCAGCTGGCGAATCCGATCTTGGCAAAGAACTGCGCGGTTCCGGGCAGCGTGAACACAAGCAGCTTGGTCAGGCCGTGGGCCAGAAACATGACGCCAAGCGCCACGCGCAGCAACAGCGCGGCATAGGGCGCGGTACGGGTATCGATCATTGCACTTCCTTTCTTGATTGGCGGGTACCGCCCCAACGCGGGCCGGTTCTGCATGGCCGCTATTCTTGCGATTCCAAAAACAAAGATAAACATGCAGAATTGCAAATTATTGTTCCCCGATAGGAAACAATCATGGACACCCATACCGCCATGCAGACCTATGCCAAGGTCGTGGAACTGGGCTCATTTGCGGCGGCTGCCGACAAGATGGGCCAGGCCCGGTCTGTCGTGACGCGCCAGATTGCGTATCTGGAACAGAAGTACGGCGTGCGCCTGCTGAATCGCACCACGCGCAAGCTCAGCATGACGGACGCCGGCCGCGCCTTTTACGAACGCGTGCGTCCCATCCTGGCCGAGGTGGCTGATCTGGAACTGTCGCTTCAGGCAGAAGGGCAGCGCCCCAGCGGCCGCTTGCGGGTCAGTGCGCCGGTGTCATTCGGCATCCTGCACCTGGGGCCGGCCATTGCCGAATACCTGCAAGCCTATCCCGACGTGATCATCGACCTGGACTTGAACGATCGGGTCGTGGACCTGGTTGAAGACGGCTATGACATCGCGGTGCGTATCGGCCCGCTGCAAGATTCATCGCTGGTGGCGCGTCCGCTTGCGCCGCAGCAGTTGCTGGTGTGCGCGGCGCCGGACTACCTGGCGCGCCACGGTACGCCGCAAGTGCCGGAGGACCTGAAACAGCATCGCTGCCTGCACTACGCCTACGCCAGCACCGGCAACGAATGGCATTTCGAAAAGGATGGGACCACGCATCTGGTGCGCGTGAATGCGGCGTTGCGTGCGAACAATGGCGACGTACTGCGCACGGCCGCGCTGGCGGGTCACGGCATCATCCTGCAACCCGAATTCCTGGTGGGTGACGACGTGCGAGCCGGGCGCCTGGTTCCGCTGCTGGCCGACTACGCGCACACGCCGATTTCGATGTACGCCATCTATCCCCACCGGCGCTTCCTGTCGCCCAAGGTGAGATCGTTTGTCGAACACCTGGAAGCGCGCTTTGGCGGACCGGCGCCTGCCGCGCCGGGCAGACGCGCCAGTCCTCGCCGCAGCCGTTAGAATCGTACCCATGACCGCCAAATCGCCCATCGAATACTTCCCCGCCCCCCGCCGTTCGCTGTTTTGCACCCAGTGCGGCACCCCCCTGAACCGCCGGGTGCCGGAAGGCGACAATCGTGAACGCGACATCTGTGATCACTGCGGCGCCATTCACTACCAGAACCCGCGTCTGGTCGTCGGCACCGTGCCTGTCTGGGAAAACCGCGTGCTACTGTGCCGGCGCGCCATCGAACCGCGCTACAACACCTGGACCTTGCCGGCCGGCTTCATGGAGCTGGGCGAAAGCACCGCGCAGGGCGCAGCCCGGGAAACGCTGGAAGAATCTGGTGCGCGCATCCGGCTGGGCGAACTGTATACGCTGATCGACCTGCCGCAGATCGATCAGGTCCACGTGTTCTATCTGGCCCAGGCGCTTGGCCCCGAGCTGGATCCCGGCCCCGAAAGCCTGGAAGCCCGCTGGTACGACGAATCGGAAATTCCCTGGGACGACTTGGCGTTTCGCACCGTCGCCAGCACGCTGCGCCATTACTTCGACGACCGTAAGCAAGGCGCCTTCGTCCCCCACCACTACACCCTAGAATCACACCGTTGAAGCTGCCCTGGCTTGCCGTCGACACCCCGTTTCCGCCCGCAGAATTCGCGCTGACGGACCCCGACGGCCTGCTCGCCGCGGGCGCGGACTTGTCGCCGCAGCGGCTGAT
>CAJYKY010000557.1 GCA_913775005.1 uncultured Achromobacter sp. | reverse complement strand
GTTCGCCCAGGGCGACGATGTCAAAGTCAGCCATGAGCGAACCGCTGGTGGAAATGAACCAGACGCACAAGGGCCAGTTGCAGTACCTGCAAGGCTTTGGCGGCGATACGTCCAATGCCGTCATTGCCGCCGCGCGGCAGGGCGCAAGCTGCGCCTACCTGACACGCGTGGGCAACGACGGCTTCGGCACGCAATTGCTGGACTTGTGGGCGGCCGAAGGCGTGGACACGCAAGGCGTGCAGCGCGATGACGACGCCCACACCGGCCTGTATTTCGTTCAGCACGGCCCCGACGGACATGCCTTCAGCTACCTGCGCCGCGGCTCGGCGGCCAGCCTGATGACGCCCGCGCTGCTGGATAGCGGCCTGATCGAGCGCAGCCAGTTCCTGCACGTATCGGGCATCAGCCTGGCCATCAGCACGACCGCGTGCGACACGGTCTTCGCCGCCATCGAACGCGCGCGCGCCGCCGGTACGCAAGTCAGCCTGGATTCGAATCTGCGGCTGCGCCTGTGGCCGGTGGACCGGGCTCGCGCCATTCTGCGCGAAACGCTGCGCAGCGCCGATTTGTTCCTGCCCAGCATGGACGACATGCAGCATCTGACGGGCAACGACGATCCCGAGCGCACGCTGGACTGGATCCGCGATGCCGGCGCCACTGGCGTGGTGGTGCTGAAACTGGGTAAGGACGGCTCCATCATCGATGACGGCCACACACGCACGCCGATGGCTGCCTTGCGCGTGGACGCCGTTGACGCCACCGGCGCGGGCGATTGTTTTGCCGGCAGCCTGCTTGCGCGGCGCTGCCAGGGCGATGGCTGGGAAGACGCGGTGCGCTACGCCAACGCGGCGGCGGCGCTGTCTACGCTGGGGTATGGCGCGGTTGACCCGTTGCCGCGTACGGAACAGGTGCTGGCACGGTTGAAATCTCTGGCGGAATAGGGGGTTTGGGCCCCCGATTTTGGGTCCATTGGCGTCGCCGCCAAATTTCAGGCTAAAATGCCAAGTTACCCAATTTTTCCGCCAGCCCGATCACCGGTTGTGCGGGGTATTTTATTTCCGCAAATTCAACAGGAGAATCAACATGGCTGAACGCAAACGCGTGCGTCGTAACACCCTGGAACGCCGTTGCCTGGGCAAGGCTTTCAAGCGCTTGTTCGTCAAGTCGCCCAAGGGTGTTTTCAAGATGCTGGAAAAGATCAAGCGCGTCTAAACCACGCACAGGTCTTTGAAAAATCCCCGCAAGGCTTGCGCCGTGCGGGGATTTTTTTCGCCTAGCCCTGACTCAAACCTGCGAATCGGTCGCCGGCCCCAGCTTCGGTTTGATGAAGTCCATGAACGCGCGCGTCTTGGCGGGTTGGATGCTTGACGGATAGATCACGTAGATCGAAATCGGGTCCACCGACCAGCCCGGCAGCACACGCCTGAGCGAATTGCGCTTGATGATCGGGTCCAGCGCCTGGCAATGCGGCATGCGCGTAATCGCCAGGTCCAGGCCGGCTAACGTCCCGGCGATGCTCATGTTGTTGGCAGCCAGGTGGCCCGACACGGGCACGACTTCGCTGACAGATCCGTTGTGCAGCGTCCAGTGCGAATGCGCGTCGTCAATCGTGGTGCGCAGGCATTGGTGCTGGCTCAATTCCGCCGGCGTCTTGGGTTCGCCATAGCGCTCTATATAGCGGTCCGATGCATACAGGTAGTTGTCCAGCGACACCAGTTCCTGCACCACCGCGCCATCCGGGCGCGTGACGCCGCCGCCATTGCCGTTGCCGTTGCCCGTATCCAGCGAGGCCAGCGAAAAATCAGCATTGCGACCAAAGCGCAGCACCACGTCGAACGGCGTGCCTTGCGCATCAGACGCCGTCATCATGCTCAGGTCGAACTCGCACTCGACCTCGGGATACCGCTCGGTGAAGTCGTTGATGGTTTCGGGCAGCAGCCAGATCGCCAGGCTGTAGGGCATGGACACGCGCAGATTGCCGGACGGGCCGCCCGACAGCGACAGCAATTGTTCGTGTGCCAGTCGCGCCTCGTCGATCAGCCCCTGGCAGCGACGCATATAGGCCGCGCCCGCTTCGGTCAGGTCCAGTCTGCGGGTATTGCGGTTGATGAGCCGCAGGCCGATGGCGCGTTCCAGTTCACTGATACGGCGCGACAAGGTGGACGTGGGCATGTCCAGCGCGCGTGCTGCCAGGCTGAAGCTCTTGCGCTTGGCAACCTCGACGAACAGGGCGATGTCATTGAGCTGGACGGTTGAAGCTTCCATAGGCGTTCCGATTTGGGCCGCCCGAGTTTACGCCAGTCGCGCACGCCGCCCAATGCATAAACGTCCACCGTTATCGCCAAATCGACCACCGATTGTCAGATTTGATTGCAAATTCGCATGGGATGGCATCAGTTGCGCGAAGCATATCCCCTACACTTCAGGCGAAAACAGATAGACCAAGACCGCAGCGGTGTCACGGAGATCGCAAAGGGGCATAGCAGGCATGACCGAACCACCAATGTTTTTCACCGTTCTGACGCCCACGTATAACCGGGCGGGCACGTTGCACCGGGTGTACGAATCACTTTCCCGGCAGACTTTCCGGGACTTCGAATGGGTAGTGGTGGACGACGGCTCCACCGACAACACCCATGAATCCATCCTGGATTGGCAGAAGCGCGCCGATTTTCCCATCCGCTATATCTGGCAGAACAACCAGCACAAGAAAACTGCGTTCAACCGTGGCGTGCGTGAAGCGCGCGGCCAGATGATCGTGGGCCTGGACAGCGACGACGAAATGCCGCCCGACGCGCTGGCTACGTTCAAAGACGCCTGGGACGCCATTCCGCCCGCGCGCCGCGATTCCTATGTGGCCATCACCGGCCTCTGTGCGCGTCCCGATGGCAGCATCGTCGGCGACCGCTATCCGCAAGATGTCTTCGACAGCACGGCGGTGGACGTGTATTTCCGCTATCGCATCAAGGGCGAGAAATTCGGCTGTATGCGCACGGACATCCTCAGGAAATATCCGTTTCCCGAGGACGTGGCGGGTTTTGTGCCGGAAAGCCTGGTGTGGTGGGCCGTGGCGCGCGCGGGATATCTCAGCCGCTTCATCAACCGTGTCGTGCGCACCTATCACGACACGCCGGGCGGCCTGTCGCAAGGCGCCGTGTCGGTGGGCAACAATGCCCAAGGCCTCTATCTGCTGGCCTGGGACATGCTGCAACATCACCTGGAATTTTTCCGCTTCCGGCCGCGCGAATTCATCATGGCGGCGGCGCGCTACACGCGCTTTCGCCTGCACCTGAAGCATTCCGGCGTGCCCACGGCGGTGCAGGCCTACAAGCTGACGAACCCCGTTGCCACCTTCATGGTGGCGGCAATGTGGCCCGTCGGCTACGCGCTATACCGCCGCGACCGGCG
>CAJYKY010000556.1 GCA_913775005.1 uncultured Achromobacter sp. | reverse complement strand
ACCACGGCCTTCACACGAAGCAGCCGTTCTCCGCACAGCCCGGCCAGGTTATCCAGCCATTCCGAAAATTCCGTCCAGCTGATGCCGGCCTGCGCGCGTGCCGCCATGACACGGATACGCGGATGGGCCGTGCCAGATGCGGCTCCCGCCACCAGCATGCGCGCCGCCAACGCGGCCAGGTCAGCCACGCCTTGCGTCGGCGCAAATGCCGCGAGCACGGCGCGGCGGCGGTCGGGTTCGGCGATGATGGTGGCCAGCGGATTCAACGCGGCGGCGCGCGCAGCGCGGGCCGCCAGCTCCGCCGGCGGCAGCAGATCCGTCTTGGTCAGCACGATGCGATGCGCGGCGCCGTACTGCGCCATGGCCTCATCCATCTCGGCTAGCGCATCCGGATCGCGGGCGCAGTCGTCGGTGCACACCACCGTCAGGCGCAGCCCGCGTCCGGCCAATTCAGGGTCAGCCAGCGACGCGATGATCGGGCCAGGCCGCGACAGGCCGCTGCATTCCAGGATCACGCGCTCAAGCGGGCCGTGGCCGTCGGGGCGCGACGCGTCCAGCAAGGCGCTCAGCGTGTAGACGAGGTCACTGCGCAGCGAGCAGCACACGCAGCCGTTGGCCATCAAGGTCATCGGCACGTTGTCGCTGTCATTGGCGACGATGGCGCCGTCCACCCCTACCTCGCCAGCCTCGTTGACGATCACGCCCGTATCGCGCGCGGCCGGGTCGTTCAGATAGTCCACCAACAGCGTGGTCTTGCCGCTGCCCAGGAACCCGCACAAGAGGATCAGATCAACGCCCATGTCACGACGCCTCGCCCGCGCCTGCGCAGGGGGAATCCTCCGGCAGATCGGCAGGCGCCGCGCCCGAGGGCGCGCCACCGAAGGGCGGGCGTTCACCGTCGGGATCTTCCGCCCAGCTGTCCTTGACCATCTTGCGCACGTCGGCGAGCAGCTCGGCGGTGTCGTAGACCACGCCTGACTTGATGGTGGTTTGCAGGCAGCGTTGCCATTCCACCTTGGCCGTGTCGTCGTTCAGGCGCATCGCGCCGGTGCCGAACAGCAGCTTGAAATCGGTCAGCGGGTTCTGGTTGTGGATCAACAGGTCGGCGCGCTTTTGAACATCGATGGAACCCGTGTCGTCGTCGATGCCCAGCAACGCCGCGCTTTGCGACGTGGCGGCGCGCAGCACCTCGATGGGGTGAAAGCCCGCCTCTTGCAGCAGCTCCAGTTCACGCACGAAGCCAAAACCGTAGATCTGGAAGATGAAACCTGAATCGCTGCCCGCGCAAACGCGGCCGCCCAGGTTCTTGTATTCATTGATGAACTGCATCCACAGCCGGTAGTTCTGCTTCCACTCGATTTCGTTGGTAGTGCTCCAGCGATACCAGTACGCGCCGTGTCCACCGCGCTGCGGCTGGAAGTACTTCCACACCGCTTTCCAGGTGTATTCGTCGTGCCAGTCGGCGCGGCGCGCGCGCATCAGGTCGCGGTTGGCGTCGTAGATGTTGAACGTAGGCACGAAGGTGTGGCCCACTTCCAGAAATTCGTCCATGACCTGACGCCACTTGGCCGACCCCGGCTGCGCCGCCTGCATGAACGTCTGACCGGCGACGGCGAAGCGGTAGTATTCGTCGCTGTAGTTGTAGTCGGTAGGAAACGACTGCACCACGCGGTCTTCGAACAAGGCTTCGGGCAAGCCGTAATAGTGTTCGGAACTTGTCAGCCCCCAGCGCGCGGACTTCAGCGCGTTCACGCGCGTGACCGCCATCTGCGCGTGGTGGCAGCCCGAACGCAGGCCCAGCTGCGCGGCTTCATCCAGCGCGGCTTCCATGATGGCCGGCGGCGCGCCAAAGAACTTGATGCCGTCCGCGCCGCGCGTGGCCAGCTTGCGCACCCATTCGCGGCCCTGCTCGGGCGTGTGGATGGTCTTCACGCGGTCATTGACGGCCGGAAACACCGAATGCACGATCATGCGCGGCGCAGCGATCTTGTTGGCGGCGGACAGCTCGCGCTGTTCCATCGTCCAGCCCAGCCCGCCCATGGCGCCCATCTCGCGCACCGTCGTCACGCCGTGCGCCAGCCAAAGCTTGTAGATGTAGTCGGCGGGCGGCACGATTCCGCTCATCGCGTGATACGGCGTGCCGATGTGCGCGTGCGCATCGACAAAGCCCGGCGTGACGAACTTGCCGTGGCAATCGATCTCGTGATCGCCCGGCCCCGGCCGGCGCTTCGGGTCGATGGCTTTATGCGGCGTACCCACGTTTACCAGTGCCGTGATGCGGTCATTCTCGATCACGATATCCACCGGCCCCCAGGGCGGCGCGCCGGTGCCATCGATGATGGTGGCGCCGCGCAGGATCAGCCGGGGAAAGGGCCCCAGGCCGCGGTCACGCGACGCGGGCGCGGTGGGCGGGTGCCAACCTTTAGCAGCGTTGACGTCGCGGGATTCTTCGCCAACTTCTGATTGGGAAAACGTGGGATCGGCCATGGCGTTTACACCCCCAGCCCGTTATGTTCGATGACACCGCCCTTCATGATCAGGTCGATGTGATCGCCCTGCCCCAACAGGCAAGACAGATCGCGATACGGGTTGCCATCCACCAGCAGCACATCCGCCAGCGCGCCCGGCTGAATGCGGCCCAGCTGGCCCACCTGGTTCAAGACCTCGGCCGCCGTGGTGGTGGCGCACTGGATCACTTCCTGCGCGGACAACACCTCATTGCGGATGCGGAATTCGTCGCTTTGCAGGCGCTGCGACGGGCCCAGCAAATCCGAGCCGTAGCCGATCTTCACGCCTGCCTTCTTGTAGATCTCCAGCGAATGCAGCCCCGCCGTGCGCACAGTGGCAATCTTGGCTACCGAGTCGGGCGGCAGGCCGTAGTCGGCGCCTTCGTTGGCCAGCGCTTCGTACGTGACCAACGTGGGCACGACAAACGCGCCCTTTTCGGCCATGAAGCGCGCCACGCGCTCGTCCACCAGATTGCCGTGTTCAATGGTGCGCACGCCGTTGCGGATGGCGCGTTCGATGGCGTCTGCCGTATAGCTGTGCGCCATCACATAGGTCTGGCGGCTGGCGGCTTCGTCAACAATGACGCGGATTTCTTCTTCGGAATAGCCGTAGGACGCGATGGGATCGGTCGGCGAGGCGACGCCGCCCGAGGCCATCATCTTGATCTGGTCCGCACCCATTTGCAGTTCTTGCCGGACCGCCTTACGCACATCGTCGATGCCGTCGGCCACGCGGCCGATATCGCCTGCGCGGAAGCAGCAGCCGCAAAAGCTCATGGGGCGCAGATGGTCGGAACGCGGGCGCGGATCGCCGTGGCCGCCGGTCTGGCTGATGGCGCGGCCCGAAATAAAGAGGCGCGGCCCCTTGACCGTACCTTCGTTGACGGCGCACTTCAGGCCCCAGCCCGCGCCGCCTGCGTCGCGCACGGTGGTGAAACCCCGGCGCAGCATCGCCGCCATGATGGGCACCGCGCGCATCATCACCAGCGCATCGGGCAGCACGCCCTGGGTGGACAGGTTCAACTGCGTGGCCAGCACGTGCACGTGCAGGTCGATCAGGCCGGGCATCAGCGTGCGGCCGGCGGCGTCGATCACATGCGCCGAGGCACTGGACAGCGGCTTGTCGGACACTTCTTTGATGACGCCGTCTTCGACCAGCACGTGGTGGCCTTCGAGCAGGTCGGCCGCCAGGGGATCAAGCAGGTTCGCGTTCTTGAACAATACGGATGCCATGAATTTTCCTAAAGGGGGATTCAGGATCAAGACGCCATAGTCTTGATGTAACGCCGATGGATCAGCCAATTCGAAATCAGTGCAATGACCAGCGTGCCGCACACCAGCACGACGGACAGCGCCGCGCCGAAGGGCCAGTTCGAGGCGCGCGTGATCTGGTCGTAGAGCGCAGGCGCCATCATCGTCAGGCCCGAGCCGCCCAGCAGCACCGGCGTGGCGTACGCGTTCATGCACAGAATGAAGACCAGCATGGTGCCGGCCGCCACGCCCGGCGCGGCAATCGGCAACACGATGCGGCGGAAGGTCGTGAAGAAGCCCGCGCCGACGTTGCGCGCGGCTTCTTCCACCGACAGGTCCATGCCTTCCAGCACGCTTTGCAGCGTGAGGATCAGGTAAGGCATGACGACCGCCGTGGTGCCGATGACAACCGCCGTGGGCGTGTACATCAGCGTGATGGGCCTGTCGACGATGCCCAGCCCCTGCAAGATCGCGTTGACGACGCCCGCATTACCCAGCGCCACCATCCAGCCCGCCGCGCGCACCACGTTGCCGATCATCAGCGGAAACACCAGCAGGATCACGAACAGGCTTTTGTATTTGCTCTGCGTGCGCGCCAGGAAATACGCCACGGGAAAGCCCAGCACCAGCGCCAGCACCGTGCACAGCCCCGCCACCCACAAGGTCGTGAGGAAGATGTCGCGGTAGTAAGGGTCGCCGAAGAATTTGGCGTAGTTTTCGAAGGTGAAGGCGGACTGCATCAGCTCCGCCGGATCGAAATGATTGAAGCTGTAGCGCGCCAGTTGCAGGATGGGGATCATGATGATCACCAGCACCACCAGCGACGCCGGAAAGGCCAGGCCAGGCCCGAGCCACCGGCCGGGCCGCGCATCTACGGTTGCGGTCGTCATGGGGGCTCCTATTGCGTGAAGGCCACGCAGTCTTCGGGCTCAAAGCAGGCGTACACGCGCGACCCGTTGGCCGGTTGCGCACGGCCTGCGCCGCCATTGACGATCTGGCTGATCATGCGGTTGCCGCCTTCCAGCTGCACGCGCACTTCCAGCACCGACCCCAGATACAACGACGATTCCACCACGCCCGGCAGCGCATTGCCGCCCACGGGTTGTTCCGCCAGCCGCACGCGTTCGGGCCGCACGCCCACATGCGTGGCGCCCGCGCCGCCTGGCGTCGCGATGCGCTGGCCGGCGTCGGTATGGAATTGATTGTCGGCCTGGCCCCGGCCGGTGAAGACGTTCATCTTGCCCAGGAAATCGGCAACGAACAGATTGGCCGGGCGTTCATACAGCGTGTCCGGCGCGCCCACCTGCTGCACGATGCCGTCGTGCATGATCGCCATGCGATCGGCAATTGCCAGCGCTTCTTCCTGGTCGTGCGTGACGAACACCGTCGTCAGGCCCAGCCGTTGTTGCAGCGAACGGATTTCCTCACGCACCTCAAGCCGCAGCTTGGCGTCCAGGTTCGACAGCGGTTCGTCCAGCAGGAACACCTTGGGCTCGATGGCCAGCGCGCGTGCAATGGCCACGCGCTGCTGTTGGCCGCCCGACAGCTGACGCGGATAGCGCTCGCGCAGCTCGGTCATGCGCACCATGTCCAGCACGCGGCGGATCTTGGCATCGCGATCGGCTTTGGGCACCTTGTGCATCTCAAGCCCGAACGCCACGTTTTCGGCCACCGTCATGTGCGGGAACAAGGCGTAGCGCTGAAACACCATGCCGGTGTCGCGCTTGTGCACGGGCAGCCGCGTCACGTCGGTGTCGCCAATGCGGATGCGCCCCGCCGTGGGCGTGATGAAGCCGGCAATCATGCGCAGCGTGGTGGTCTTGCCGCAGCCGCTGGGACCCAGGAATGTCACCAGCTCGCCTTCGGCAATCTCCAGGGAAAAGTCGGATACCGCCACCGCCGCGCCGAACTGCTTGCGGATATTTTCGATTGAGACCTTCGCCATTTCTTACACCACCTGACTGAGTTTCACATAGCGGTCGGTCACAAGCATGATGATGCCCAACAGCAGAATTTGCACCGACGCCACCGCAGCGATGGTCGGGTCCAGATTGAATTCCAGGTATTGCATGATGGCGATCGGCAGCGTGGTCTTGCCTGGTCCCACCAGCGATAGCGACAGCTCCAGGTTCTCGAACGACACCACGAAACTGAACAGCGCCGCCGCCACGATGGACGGGCGCAGCATCGGCAGTGTCACGCGCAGAAATGCCACCGTTGCGCTGGCGCCCAGGTTGCGCGCGGCTTCTTCGATGGAGCTGTCCAGCCCGGCCATGCCGGCCGTGACCAGGCGCACCGTCCACGGAATCGTCAGGCACACGTGCGCAATGACCAGGCCGCCGAAGGTGCCGATGATGTCCTGGTCCAGCACCTCTTCGGCGCGCAGATAGAACAGGTAGATGCCCACGCCGGCCACGATGCCGGGGATCAGCAGCGGTGACAGCAGCAGCGTGTTGACGCCCTTGCTGCCCTTGAAGCGATAGCGGGCGATGCCCACGGCGGCCAGCACGCCCATCACGACGCCGATGGCCGCGGCCAACAGCGACACCTGCAAGCTGAACAGGAAGCCGTTGGCGAACGCGGGGTTCTCCCACGCCTTCACATACCAGGACAGCGTGTAGCCGGACGGGGGGAAATAAAGAATGGCGTCCTTGAAGAAGCTCAGCCAGACCACCAGCACGATGGGGCAGAGCATGAACGCATACATCAGAACGACAAAGACGCGATGCAGCCACGTCACCCACGGAATCACGCGGATCGGCTTGGCTTGGGTGGCTGCGACGGTCGAGTTCAAAGGAGGCGCGCTATGCAAATCCTGTTTCCTTGTCAGCGAGTTGCCGGCTCGGTTTGAAACTCCTCCTGGAACTCTTCGGTTCCGTTGGTTAACCGAAGCATATCGATGGGTTGCTGCGCGGCTCAACTAGGGATAACCCAAGACTCGCCCGTAGTCGCGGGTAATCCCTGGCGCTGCGGCGCCCGCAGGTGCAACCCGCCATGACGCAAGCGCCTTGGCAGGTGCAACCCGGGGTAATCAGCCTGCGGCTTGCAGTCCGCAAAGGGCTTGCAATACCGCAACGCGGCTCTGGCCCAGCACCATGCCGTGCCAGTCATACGCATGGCAATAGAACGCGTCTTGCGTGGCTTGCAGGATGTCGCGGCGCAGCGCGGGCGGCGCATCCGGATTGGCGCGCAACCAGTTGCGGCCGCGCAGCGCCAGCACGATGTCGTCAAACGGCACGGTGCCGTATTCCAGCGCCATCAGCGTGGGCGAAGACGTGGGGCATGCCTCGTAGATCAGCCCCGCCAGATGGCCCGTGATGTCCACGGATGCCGAGCTGCCCTGATACGGCACTGCGATATCCGCGCCCCACCACTGCCGCGCGCGCGCCACTTCGGTGTCATCGCGACGGCCGGCGTAGATCTTCTCGCCATGGCCGCGCGGACCCAAGCCGGTATGCACGTCGATCCAGCCGATGTGCGCGTAGGGGCTGGCATGCGTTTGCAGGATGCGGCGCAGGTTGATCAGCGACGCCGCCGGCCTCGAACCGCCATAGAACATGCCATCGGCATGCGTGTACTGGCCGCGCGACACGGCTTGTGCGAAAGCGGGCTGACCGTGTTCGGCGACATAGCGCGCAAGATCGCGCTGGTTGATATCCGTCGGCGGCCATTCGGCGGGCAGCAACAACGGGTGCAGGTCCGCGTAGCCGGGGTTCGCGGGCAATGGCCTGCCATCAAAGGGCTGGGCGTTGCGGTTCAGGTCGACGTTGCCTTCGTCAGTGCGCGCGATCCACGAAAAGCCGTATGGGTTCACCGCATGCACCAGCAGCAGCGCCACGCCGGCTTCGGTGGCGCGCTTGAGCATGGCGGCATCGTCCATCAGCGCAAATTGGCAACCTGCGCCGCAGAAGCCTTCCACGCCATGCGTGGCGGACGTCATGATCAACAAGCGCTTGGCGTCCGGCGCGCCCAGCAAGGCCACGTCGGTTGCCAGCGCTTCGCCCTCGCTGCCCACCGCCTCGATGGGATAGGACGCCACCGACGCGCCCAGGCGTGCGGCGTCGGCCAGGAAGCGGTGGCGGGAATCTGCGTAATTGCGGGGGAAGTAGCTCGTGCTGCTGGGCATCATGCCTCCTGGGTATCAATGACATCGCCGGTGCGGTCCTGGATCCAGAACAGCACCACGGTGGAAAGCGACACCGTCACCATCAGGAACCAGGCGGGCGACAAGGGGTTGCCGGTGACGTGCAGCAGCCAGGTCACAAAGAACTGCGCAAAGCCGCCAAATACCGAGATGCCCAGACCATACACGACCGACATGCCGGTGGTGCGCACCGCCTTGGGAAAGAGTTCTGGCAGCATCGTGATGACGGGCGCAGTCTGCAACGCCAGCAGCACGGCAAGCAGCGCGATCACCGTCATCAGCCGGGGCGTGCTGGGCGCGGCCACGAGCCACTGAAAGCATGGCAGCAAGGCGCACACCGTGGCTGCGCGCGACCAGAAAATGACGCGCTTGCGGCCCACGCGGTCCGCCAGCATGCCGACGAACGGCGCGATGACAAAGCCGATGGCGCCCAGCACCACGCTGGCGAACAACGTGGACGTGGCGGGCAGCCCCAATTGCTTGTTGGCATAAGCCGGCATGTAGAACCCGATGATCTGCGCGCACACCATGCCGCCGATGACAAGCAGGATGCCTTTGACCACCAGCGCCTTGTGGTCGGTGAAGACGCGGCGCAGCGGTTGATGGAGCGGTGGCGCGTAGGCGGCAGAGGATGCACGTGCTGCGGCTGCCGCAGCATCGGCTGCCGATGTTGCGGCAGGCTGCCCTGCCCGGCCCGGCGCGGGGGTTTGCTTCGCGGCTGCCGCAGCGGCAGTTGCCGCAGCCAGCCTCTGCGCCGGGGTGGCGACGGGCGCAGGTTCCAACGTTTCTTCCAGGTTGCGGCGGATGTATGCGCCCACCGGCACCGTCAGGATGCCAATCACGAAAGGCACCCGCCAGCCCCAAGCCTGCATCTGCTCCGGCGTCAGCGCCGCCGTCAACAGGGCCACGGTCAACGCGCCCAGCATCACCCCCAGCGACTGGCTGCCAAACTGCCAGCTGGAATAAAAGCCGCGCTTATCGGCGGGCGCATGTTCCACCAGCAAGGTCGTGGACGCGCCCACTTCGCCGCCCGCGGCAAAGCCCTGGATCAACCGCGCCAGCACCATCAGCACCGGCCCCGCCACGCCCATCTGCGCGTAGGTGGGCGCAAACGCGATCAGCGCACAGCCCAGCCCCATCAGCCACAAGGTCAGCGTCATGGCGGCGCGGCGGCCATGGCGATCGGCGTAGGAGCCGATCAACATGCCGCCCACCGGCCGCATCAAAAAGCCCACGCCGAAGGTGGCGGTGGTAAGCAGCAACTGGCCATAGCCGGATGCAGCCGGAAAGAACAGCGGCCCGATGACCAGCATCAGAAACGTGAAGACGGTGAAGTCGAAGAACTCCAACGCGTTGCCGATGGTGGTGCCGGCGATCACCCGCTGGCGCATCGCCCGGCTATGAATGGGCTGCCTGCCCGGCGAAGCGGCAATGGCGATAGACATGTGTTTTCCCCTTATGTCCGTTATG
>CAJYKY010000555.1 GCA_913775005.1 uncultured Achromobacter sp. | reverse complement strand
CCACTTGGCGCCCAGGAACGGCGACCAGTCGATGGCGTACTTGCTCTTGTAGTCGGTCAGCACGGGTTCGATCGTGCGCTGGCCGTCTTCCATCAGCTGACGGTAGTCCTTGACCAGTTGATCGGCTTCGCCTTCGGCCAGCACGCCTTGCGTGGTCAGCTTGTCGGCGTACAGCTTGCGCGTACCGGGGTGATGGCCGATGCGCTTGTACATCAGCGGCTGCGTCAGCGACGGGGTGTCTTGCTCGTTGTGGCCCAGCTTGCGGAAGCAAACGATGTCGACAACGATGTCATGACGGAATTGCAGACGGTAGTCCAGCGCCAGCTTGGTGACGAACACCACGGCTTCGGGATCGTCGCCGTTGACGTGGAACACCGGGGCTTCAATCATCTTGACCACGTCGGTGCAATACAGCGTCGAACGCGAGTCACGCGGGTCGGACGGGGTGAAACCGATCTGGTTGTTGATGACGATGTGCAGCGTGCCGCCCGTACCGTAGCCGCGCGTCTGGGCCAGGTTCAGGGTTTCCATCACAACGCCTTGACCGGCGAAAGCCGCGTCGCCGTGCACCAGCACCGGCAGCACTTGCTTGCCTTCGGCGTCGCCGCGGCGTTCCTGGCGAGCGCGTGCGCTGCCTTCGACCACGGGGTTGACGATTTCAAGGTGGGACGGGTTGAACGCCAGCGACAGGTGGACCGGGCCGCCGCGCGTGGACAGATCGCTGGAGAAGCCGTTGTGGTACTTCACGTCGCCGTCGGTCAGGCCTTCGGCGTGCTTGCCTTCGAACTCGGCGAACAGGTCACCAGGCATCTTGCCCATGATGTTCACGAGCAGGTTCAGGCGGCCGCGGTGAGCCATGCCCACCACGATTTCCTGGACGCCGTTTTCTCCAGCGTGGTTCACCACTTCGTCCATCGAGGCGATGAAGCTTTCGCCGCCTTCCAGCGAGAAGCGCTTCTGGCCGACGTACTTGGTGTGCAGGAAGCGTTCGAGGCCTTCGGACTCGGTCAGCTGCTGCAGGATGTGGCGCTTTTCTTCGGCCGAGTAGGTCGGCGCACCCAGCGTGGTTTCCAGGCGTTCCTGGATCCAGCGCTTGGCGGCGGGGTCGGAGATGTGCGTGAATTCAGCACCGATGCTGCGGCAATACGTGTCGCGCAGCGCCTTCAGGATGTCGCGCAGCGTCATGGTGCTGGCGGTCGTGAAGTAGGTGTTGGTGGCCGAGTAGGTCTGGTCCAGATCGGCTTCGGTCAGGCCGTAGAAGGCAGGATCGAGTTCCGGGATCGGCGGGCGCTCTTGGCGCTTGAGCGGATCCAGGTCGGCCCAGCGCGAACCCAGCGAGCGGTAGGCGGCAATCAGCGATTGCACCGACACTTGCTTGCTGGCGACGCTCAGATCGGGTTCGGCCGAACGTTGCACAAAGGCATTGGCCTTGGCGCGCTGGGCGAACGATTCAACGATGGGAGCGTGGGCCTGGTCGCGAGTGGATTCCTGGCCATCGGTTGCGGGAGCGTGCTGCAACTGGTCGAAATACTCGCGCCAGTTATCAGGTACCGAACCGGGATTGTCGAGGTAGGCTTCGTAAAGCTCCTCAACATACGGGGCGTTACCCCCAAAGAGATAAGACGTGGATAGAGATTCTATTTCCGAAGACATATCGCTTCACCTTTACGAGTGCTTCACTCGACACGATGCAGGAAAACCTTCCGCAGCACGGGCTTCCCGTTAAGCGGATAGCAGGGGCAGAAGGCGCGTACAAGCCCTGAAAGCCTATGGCGAGAAGTATAACCCTTTGAGTTTACGGACGTCTTCTTGCATTTCTGTGTCGCAAAAGCCGATCCGGAATGCCGGCATGCGGCTTTGGAATGTCCTGCCAACCCCTGACAACCCGCCGTCTACGCGCCATCAATATCTGTCATTGGAAAATGCCGCAGCGCGTCATTTTCTCGGTTTGAAAATGGGAGTGTTGCGCGCAAGCCTCGTCATACGGGCAAAGCGGTCGTCGACAGGATCTCTTTCAGCACGAAAAAAGTACGAATCTGGCGTACGCCGGGCAGCTTGATGATCTCGCCCGCATGCAGCTTGTTGAAGCGTTCCAGGTCGCGGATGCGCAGCATCAGGAAGTAGTCGAATTCGCCCGCCACCAGATGGCATTCCAGGCAGCCACTGATGCCCCGCGCGGCTTTTTCAAAGTCCGTGAAGGACTCGGGCGTGGACCGATCCAGCACCACACCAACGATGACCAGCGTGGCCATGTCGACATCGGCAGGTTCCAGCAACGCCACCGTCTTTTTGATGATGCCTTCGGCCTTCAACTTTTCAACGCGGCGCAGACAGGCGGCGGGGCTCAGGTGCACGCGCGCGCTCAGGTCCAGGTTGGTGATCTGGGCGTCGTCCTGCAATACGCGCAGGATGTGGCGGTCGATGCGGTCAAGGCTGGCCAGCGCGGTCATTGAATGCGTCCCCGAAAAATAATATTTCGTGCTTGTTTTTATAAGCGAAATATAAATTGCCGATCAATGTTTATTAATACGGCGAAACTCAGTTTTCCAAAAAAATACGCAATTGACCGCAACTTGCCGCGATTCCTATGATTTTCCAACCGTGCCGCCACGGACCGGAACGCCATCATCAGGAGTCAGCATGGATCTGCAACGCTTTCCCCGCCATCGCCTCACCTTCGGCGACACCCCCATCGAACGGCTGGACCGCCTGTCTGCGCACTTAGGCGGCAAGGTCGAGATCTACGCCAAACGCGAAGACTGCAACAGTGGCCTGGCGTTTGGCGGCAACAAGCTGCGCAAGCTGGAATACCTGATTCCGCAGGCGCTTGAACAAGGTTGCGACACGCTGGTGACCATTGGTGGTATCCAGTCGAATCACACCCGCATGGTGGCCGCGGTGGCCGCCAAGCTGGGCTTGTCCTGCGTGCTGGTCCAGGAAAACTGGGTGGACTATTCCGACGCCGTCTACGACCGCGTGGGCAACATCATGATGAGCCGGCTGATGGGCGCCGATGTGCGGCTGGTGGATCAAGGCTTTGACATCGGCTTTCGCCGCAGCTGGGAAGAAGCGCTGGAGGATGTGCGCCGGCGCGGCGGCAAACCGTATGCCATTCCGGCCGGCGCCTCGGACCACGAATTGGGCGGCTTGGGATATGTCGGCTTTGCCGAGGAAGTGCGGCGCCAGGAAGCGGAGCTGGGATTCAAGTTCGATTACATCGTCGTGTGCGCCGTCACCGGCAGCACGCAGGCCGGCATGGTGGTGGGCTTTGCCGCAGACGGCCGCGCGGATCGCGTCATAGGCATCGACGCGTCCGGCACGCCAGAACAGACCCGCGCGCAGATTCTGCGCATTGCACGCCGCACCGCCGATATGGTGGGCCTGGAACAAGGCA
>CAJYKY010000554.1 GCA_913775005.1 uncultured Achromobacter sp. | reverse complement strand
CACCGTGCATCGCGCATCGGGCAACTGCGTGGCTTGGGGGCAGCAGCAATATGACGAGACGTCGCAGGTGACGCGGGCGGGGTATTACCAGCAAACGGATTCGCGGGATATTCCTGCGTTGAAGGTGCAGGTGCGCGTGCCGCCCAAGCAGGCGCTTGCCAGTTTTACGCTGCAAGGCGGCCAATTGGTGCTGGCGCAGCGCACGCATATGAAGACGCCCAGCTATCGGCTGCGCGAGTCGGGCTGCCGCAAAGTCGCGTCTGAGAAAGTCGAATGCCCGGTTGAGGATTTCACGGTCTACACCTTGCCCGCGCCGATGGAATTCACGCGCGACTATCTGGCTCGCCCGTCGGTCGGTGTGACCGAGGACCAGCAGAAGCTGCTGTCGCGCATGGTGCCGATGCAGATCAAGACGCTGGGACGCCAGGGCGCCAAGGATCCGATCTGGGGAACGCCCATTTCGATGCCGTAGGGGCAAGGGAGGGGTTTTACCCCATCCCTGTGCTACATTCCCGATCTTAATAAGTAATGGTTCTCATTTATTAGATCCGCGTGTGTCCATGGCCCCCACGACGCAAGACCGAGTTGAAACGCTCTACGCCGACCACCATGGTTGGCTACAGGGATGGTTGCGCCGTCAGTTGGGCAATTCTTTCGAGGCCGCCGATCTGGCGCACGATGTCTTTGTGCGGCTGTTGCGCCGCCCGCTTGCGGTAGACACACGCGAGCCTCGCGCCTATCTCAGCACCATTGCGCGCGGTCTGCTCGTAGACCACTGGCGCCGCCGCGAACTCGAAAGGGCGTGGCTGGATGTGTTGGCGCGCACGCCCGAAGAGCTGGCCCCGTCGCCGGAACACCGCATGCTGGTGCTGGAGGCGCTGATCAAGATCGACCGGATGCTGGACGCGCTGAAACCCAAAGTGCGCGAGGCATTTCTATGGGCGCAGCTGGAAGGCTTGAGCTGCCCGCAGATCGCTCAGCGTCTGGGCGTCTCGCTGGCAACGGCCGAACGTTATGTGGCGGCGGGCTTGCGCCAATGCTATGCCAGCCGTTTCGGTGAATCATGAGCGACGCCGCATCTATTCCCGCGTCGGTGGTTGACGAGGCGATCGCCTGGTCGGTGAAGCTGAACTTCAGCGCGCCCAATGCCGACACGCGCGTGGCGTTCGAACGCTGGCGCAAGGCGGCCGCCGTGCATGAGCTGGCCTGGTCGCGCATGCAATCCCTTAACGCCGACTTCGCAGCCGTGCCATCCCGTCTGGCGCTTGATGCGCTGACGGCGACGGGCGCGGCGCGGGGCGCGCGCCGGCAGCAGCGCCGCATGGTGCTGAAAGGCCTTGCCTTGGCAGGCGGGCTGTACGGCAGCGCGTGGCTGGTGCGCGAACAGACGCCATGGCAACGCGTGCTGGCCGACGCCAGCACCAGCGTAGGCGAGCGTAAACCGTTCACGCTGGCCGATGGCACGGTGCTGGTGCTGAACACGGACAGCGCCGTCGGCGTACAGATGACGGGCGACGCCCGAGTGCTGACGCTGTATCGCGGCGAGGTCTCGATTCAGACGGGGGTCGACAGCGCCTTCGCGGTCAAGCGGCCCTTCTTCGTGCGCACCCCGTTTGGCGAGGCGCAGGCGCTGGGAACCCGCTTTGTGCTGCGTCTGGATGAGGGCAGCGCACGGGTCAGCGTCCAGGAACACGCGGTGGCCCTGCGGCCCGCTGATGGCGGCGCGCAGGCGATTGCTGAAGCGGGCCAGCAGTGGCGCATGGATCGCGGGGGCGCGCAGCAGTTGGCGCAGCCATCCATGGCGTCCGATGCCTGGGTCGAAGGGGCTGTTGCGGGTAAGAACATGCGGCTGGCCGATGTGCTGTCCGAGTTCGCGCGCTATCGGCATGGCCGTATCAGCTGTGCGCCAGAGATCGCGGACTTGCGGGTGTCCGGCACCTACCACGTGAACGACATCGACCGGGCGCTGCGCGTGCTGGCCGAAACGCTGCCGATACGCCTGCGCTACTGGACCCGATACTGGATTACGGTCGGCCCGGCCTGACCGCCGCAGCCCCCCACGAAAACTTTTTTAAGAAATATTGAGGGGATTTGAATTCTTGACCGGCTTACAGGGAAAGAAGTCTTTCAACCTGGCCTATCAAGAAGAAGCAATGACCCGCATTCGTTTCCGCAATCGCCCTCGTCTTCGCGCTGGCATGCTGGCGCGCCGCGCCCCTTTCCCGACCGTGTTGTCCGCGGCGCTGTACGGCTTGCTGGGCAGCGCCGCCTGGCATGCGCCCAACGCCCACGCCCAGGCGGCGGCAACGGGGCAGGACGCACAAGTGGCGTTCGCCATCGAGGCCGGTCCGCTGGATCAGGCGCTGAACCAGTTCGCCCGCACGGCAGGTGTGAATGTGTCGTTCGATGCGGACAAGGTGGAAGCGCTGCACAGTGCCGGTCTGAAGGGTTCGTGGACGGTCAGCCGTGGCCTAGCTGCCTTGCTGACCGGCACCGGCTTCGAAGGCCAGCGTCTGCCCAGCGGCGGCTACACGGTGCGGCGCGTGCCTGCCAGCGGCACGACGACGTTGGACGCGGTGACGGTGACCGGCGACGAGTACCGTCTGATGACCGAAGGCACCGGCTTGTACACGACGCCTGCGGTGACGATCGGCAAGGGTGAGCAACGCCTGCGGGATATTCCGCAGTCGATCAGCGTGGTGACGCGTCAGCGCCTGGACGAGCAGAATCTGAACTCCGTCTACGACGCGCTGGAAAACACTACCGGCGTGACCTTGCAGCAAAGCCCGCAGGGCGGCAAATACATTTATTCACGCGGGTTTGAAAACTCGGTGATCCAGTACGACAGCGTGCCGCTGGAACGCGGCCTGTATGGCCGCGCCAGCAACTATTCGGGCGGCACGGCCATGTATGACCGCGTCGAGGTGCTGCGCGGCGCGGCGGGCTTGTTGCAGGGCTCGGGCTCGCCCGGGGGCGCCGTGAACCTGGTGCGCAAACGGCCGCTACAAGAAGACCGCTTCATGGTGGAAACCAAGGCCGGCAGTTGGGACCGCTATGGCTTGCAGGTCGATGCCAGCGGCGCGCTCAATGAAACCGGCACGCTGCGCGCGCGCGGCTTGGTAGACCGGCAGGACAACCATTCGTTTGTCGACCGCGTCAATCTGCGCAACACCACCTTCTATGGCACCGTCGAATACGACATCACGCCGCGCACGCAAGTCAATCTTGGCTATAGCTACGAAGACCTGCGTGGCCGGCCGTCGATCTCTGGCCTGCCGCGCTACACCACGGGCGATACGATCGACTTCAAGCGTTCCACCAGCTACGGCGCCAACTGGAACCGCCAGGAAACCACCAACCAGGGTTTCTACGCCGATCTTACGCACGCATTCAATGACGACTGGCGCTTCAAACTGACCGGCGCCTATGTCAACGAAAAGCAGTATCTGAAATACACCGCGTCCAGCCGCGCCGTGAACCCCGCCAATAATCTGGCTGCCGTCAGCACGGCCTTGACGGTGGCCGATGTGAATGCGTCCGGCATGGACGCCAACCTGGTCGGCAAGTTCCAGGCCTTCGGCCGCAGCCATGAACTGGTGTTGGGCGCGAACTACGCTCACACCCGCAACGACACGTCGTATTCCTACCTGACCAACACCAGCATTTTCGACGCCTTCCATTTTGATCCGTCGATGCCGGAACCCACCAACGCCGCCATCCGCAGCGGCGTGGAAGAACAGCGCGTAGGTTCCACGCGCGAGCTGGGCTTTTACGGCACCACGCGCCTGCAACTGGCGGATCCGTTGAAGCTGGTGCTGGGCGGTCGCTTCAGCCGTTCGAACCGCTATTGGGACACCGATACTACGGCCACCGGCACGTCGGTGCGCAGCC
>CAJYKY010000553.1 GCA_913775005.1 uncultured Achromobacter sp. | reverse complement strand
GCGCACGGCCATCGCCTCGCTCGCCGAGCCGCCGGCCGATGCGCACGACGCCTATCTGCGGCTGCACCTGTTGAGCCATCGCCTGATCCGTCCGCACGACGCGAATCTGGATGGCTTGTTCAATGTGCTGGCCAATGTGGCGTGGACGTCGGTGGGCCCGTGCGCGGTCGACCAGGTTGATGCCTTGCGCTGGCAACTGCGTGCCATCGGGCAGACGCTGGAAATACGCGGCGTGGACAAGATTCCGCGCATGACGGATTACGTCGTGCCCGCAGGCGTACGCATCGCCGATACCGCACGTGTGCGGCTGGGCGCGCATCTGTCGCCCGGCACCACCGTGCTGCATGAAGGGTTCTGCAACTTCAACGCGGGCACGCTTGGCGCGTCCATGGTTGAAGGCCGCATCAGCGCGGGCGTCATCGTCGATGACGGCAGCGATATCGGCGGCGGCGCCTCGATCATGGGCACCATGTCAGGCGGCGGCAAACAGGTCGTGTCGATCGGCAAGCGTTGCCTGCTGGGTGCGAATTCCGGCATCGGCATTTCGCTAGGCGATGATTGCGTGGTGGAAGCGGGCTGCTACATCACGGCCGGCACGCGCGTGTTGACGCCGGAAGGCGCGGTGGTGAAAGCCGCAGCGCTGGCGGGTCAGCACGGGCTGCTGTTTCGCCGCAATTCGCAAACGGGGGCCGTGGAATCGCTGGTGCGCACGGCGGCGTGGGGGACGTTGAATCCCGCATTGCATACCGGGCATTGAAGCCGGGACATTGCGGCCGGAACATCGAGGCCGGGCCTTTAAACCCAGCAGGCTCAAGCGCCCGTTACGCCGCTTGAGCCCGCAAGCCTGTCAGACGGTTTCGGCCATCTGACCCAAGCGGTCATACGCCAGGTTCACCAGCAGGTCAGAGCTGAGAATCTGCGTGGCCGGGCACGAAAACACCGGCTTGCCGCTATCGTCTTGCAGGGTGATGGTTTCGGACCAGTCATCCAAGTCGATGCGTTGCAGCGCGTCGTAGGGCCAGACCTTGCCATCCTTGTGCAGGCCTTGCGCCGACAGCGCCAATTCACGCGTCTTCAGGGTGGGGAATTCACCCGCTTCGATGTACCGGAACGCCACGCGCCCACCATCTTCGATCACCGCTTCCAGCACGGGCAGGCGCTGCGCCACGTAGCGCTCGCGGAACGCATCCATGAACTGGGCAAATTCGCTGATGCTGCTGTCCACGACGGTCCAGTCGTGTGCCTCGTGCGTGCGGTAGGCAAACGCGTCAAGGCTGCTCGCTGCGGCGATGGGGCCGGCGCCCACCAGGCAAAGGTCCAGGATATCCGCGAAGGCGGTGAATTCACGGGCGTCACCTTGCTGGCGAACGACCCCTTTATCGTGCAATTCAAATTGAACCGGGGCGCTCCCCGTGTGCGTAAACACCGCTAATGCGTCAGAGACTTGCGGGGTTTTGCTATCAGTCATGCAACTTCCTTATTGAGTTGGGGTGCTTTCGCGGCCCAGGACGTCGCAAAGTCATGCGACACGCATTCTCCCCTATATGGGCGATGCGTGCTCAATGACACCGTTTTATCGGCATATGGTGGACGCTTTGGGCCTGCGCCGCCCGATTTTGGGGCGGCGCGCCGCGTTACGCGCCCGGCGCGATCGGTGCAAAGGGATAGTGCTTCACGTCTCCGCGCCCCGCGATGATGGCGGTGGCTTCGGGCACTTCTTCCCAGGCGCCGGGCATTTCGCTCAAGGGTTCGGACAGCAGTAAAAACGCGTCTTCATCCAACGCGGCGATCTGCACATCGTTGGGATAGAGCTCTCGCAAATGGCGCACGCAGGTGTTGTGAAACAGTGTGCGCGACTCGGCTTCGCTGGAATAGCGCACCGCAATCAGGCGCTCGCCATCCAGCGCGCAGACCGTCATGTTGATGGGATGCGCCACGCCATGGCGGCGGCCCGTCTCTTCCACCGCGCCTACCATGCGCGCCAGCGCGGGTATCGGGTCGTCTTCCAGGCCGAAGGTCAGCGCCAGCAGGAACATCACCTCGGAATCGGTGGACCCTTCCAGCGAACCGAAATAGGCCGGCGCAATCATCAGCATCAAATCGCGCCGCAACAGCGGGTAGTCGCGGATGACGCCGTTGTGCACGAACAGCCACTGCCCGTGCCGGAACGGGTGGCAGTTGGTCTCCTGCGCGGGCGTGTCGGTGGCCGCACGGATATGCGCCACAAACAGCGGTGCATGGATCGCGCGCGCGGCTTCGCGCAGATTGCGGTCATTCCAGGCGGGATGCACGCTGCGATAGCGAAAGGGCGGCTCGGCGGGCCGGTTATCGGGCTTGCGGCTGTACCAGCCCAGGCCAAACCCGTCCCCATTGGTGGTGGTGGCGCCCAGGCGCGCATGCAGGCTTTGGTCGATGAGGGAATGCTTTGCTTTGAACAGCACGCTTTCCATCTGCAAGGGACTACCGGTGTAAGCCAGCCAACGACACATGATGCGCTCCTTCAAGTCAGACGGACCAGTGTAGGAGCCACCTGCAATTTTCTACAAGCTGGCGGCGCGGCGTCCGGCCATAGTGTCCCCTTTACCGACTCTGCCGGAATCGCACCGTGACCACGCCCCCTAACGCCCCCGCCCTGCAACAGGGCTTTTCCAGCGACAACATCGCCGGCGCCAGCCCCGAAGTCATGGACGCGCTGTTGCGCGCCAACGCGGGCCAATCCGCCGCCTACGGCGCCGACGAGGGCTCTGCGCGCGTGCAGCGCCAACTGTCCGACATCTTCGAGCGCGACGTGGAAGTGCTGCTGGTGCCCACCGGCACAGCCGCCAACTCACTCAGCCTGGCCGCCATGACCCCGCCTTGGGGCGCGGTGCTGTGCCACGAGCAAAGCCATATCGCCAACGACGAATGCGGCGCCCCCGAGTTCTTTACGAACGGCGCGCGCCTGATGCTGCTGGGTGGCGACGCTGCCAAGATCGACCCCGTGCAACTGGAAGCGCAGGCGCGCCGCAAAGTGGGCGACGTGCATTCGGTTCAACCGTCCTGCGTCAGCATCACGCAGGCCACGGAAACGGGTAGCGTCTACACGCTGGATGAAATCCAGGCCATCGGCAGTCTCTGCCGCGATGCGAGCCTGCCGCTGCACATGGATGGCGCGCGCTTTGCCAATGCGCTGGTCAGCCTGAACTGCACGCCGGCCGCCATGACGTGGCAGGCGGGGGTCGAAGCGCTGTCTTTTGGTGCCACCAAGAACGGCGTGCTCGGCGCCGAAGCCATCGTGCTGTTCAATCCCGAACGCGCGCGCGAACTGGCGTTTCGCCGCAAGCGTGGCGGGCATCTGTTTTCGAAGATGCGCTTGTTGTCGGCGCAGATGGAAGCCTATCTGCAAGACGACCTGTGGCTGAAGAATGCACGCCAGGCCAACGCCATGGCCGCAAAGCTGGCAGCAGGCATGCAGGACCTGCCGGGCGTCACGCTGCAAGGCCCGGCCGATGCCAACATCCTGTTCTGCCAATTGCCTGCGCATGCGATCAGCGGCCTCTTGGACCAGGGCTTCCGCTTCTATCACGATCGTTGGGGTCAGGGCGTGGTGCGCCTGGTGACCTCGTTCGCCACGCAGGCGCAGGATGTCGACCATTTCCTGGCGGCGCTGCGCGCGCAGGTGGTGTGATGGATTGCGTGTGACGCTGATGCGCGATTAACGTCAAGCGACCGGCGGCAGGCGATGGCCGCCGGGGTTGCCTACGCCGCCAGCTGATAGGCCGACGGCGGCACGCCGTAAGCCATGCGGAACGCGCGGTTGAAATGGCTTTGATCGTAAAAGCCCACGTCCGCCGCCACCTGTGCAACCGTAGCGCGTGAGGTCGCCAACGCGGCGCAAGCGCGTTCAAGCCGCAAGCGCACCAGCCACGCATGCGGCGTCAGCCCTACCGAATGCGCAAAGCGGCGCAGAAACTGAAACCGGCTCAGCCCGCATTGCCGCGCCAGATCATCCAGCGCGATCTTCTCGCACAAGTGCGCCTGACAGTAATCGTGCACCGCGCGCAGGTGCGTCACGGACAAGCCGCCGCGAATCTCCTGCGGCAACACCGCGCCCGTGCGCGCGAACAACGCGCCCATCAACGCAAGGGACTGCGATTCCTGCGCCAGCGGTTCACCCGGCGCGCCCGACATCCAGGCGCTGTGCAATAAGGTGAAGCGTCCGGCAAGCCGCGCGTCTTGCACCAGCGTGCCAAAAAAACGCTCGTGCGGCGCGCCGCCCGATACCTCTTCGATAAAGCCGCGCATCAGCTCGGACGACAGCCGGAATGTCTTCAGGGTGTAGGTGCCGCCGTAGTCGCTGACACCCGCGCCGTCATGAATTTCGCCCGGCGGCATCAGCGCCACGCAACCCGGGCCCAGCAGCAGGCTGCCGCCGCGCACATGCTGGCGCTGCACGCCGTGCGTCACCAGGCCGATGTGATAGTCCACGTGATAGTGGCGGTCGAACTCGAAATGACTGAAGTGCGCCTGGCCCAGCACCAGGCCGGGGGTGCCAGGCACGGGCAGGTAGCGGACGTCGTCGGTCATGGCCCGGCCCCTTCCCTATTTCTTCAGCAGCGCCTTCAGCATCGCCATGCGCTCCTTGGGATTCATGGCGGCCGTGGCCTCGTCTTCCTGAATGCGCACATCGCCCAGCCCCATCTCTTCGATGAAACGCGACGGCTCACGCACCAGATCTTCCCGCGCGCGGCGGCGGCGCTTGCACCAGCTCAGGTTCAGGCTGCGCTGCGCACGCGTGATGCCCACATACATCAGCCGGCGCTCTTCCTGAATGCGCGAGGCCAGGTTCTCGGCCGCGCGCGCCGGGTCACCCACTTCGTCGTCTTTGCCCAGGTGCGGCAAGAGCCCTTCTTCCACGCCCGCCAGATACACGTGCGGATATTCCAGCCCTTTGGACGCATG
>CAJYKY010000552.1 GCA_913775005.1 uncultured Achromobacter sp. | reverse complement strand
CCGCGTAATACAGGAACACGGTGTGGATGGCTACACGCATCGGCTCGTTGCCGCGGAACGAGAAGCTGACGTTGGACACGCCGCCGGAAATGCGGGCGTAGGGCAGGTTGTCGCGAATCCAGCGGGTGCCTTCGATGAAGTCCACCGCGTAGTGGTTGTGTTCGTCGATGCCGGTGGCGACCGCGAAAACGTTGGGGTCGAAAATGATGTCTTCCGGCGGGAAGCCTTCCTCTTCGACCAGAATCTTGTAGGCGCGTCCGCAGATTTCCTTGCGGCGTTCCAGCGTGTCGGCCTGGCCCTGTTCATCGAACGCCATGACGACCACGGCCGCGCCGTAGCGGCGGCACAGGCGGGCGTGATGGCGGAACGGCTCCAGCCCTTCCTTCATGGAAATGGAGTTCACCACCGCCTTGCCCTGCACGCACTTCAGGCCGGTTTCGATGACTTCCCATTTCGAGCTATCGATCATGACCGGCACGCGGGCGATGTCGGGCTCGGACGCGATCAGGTTCAGGAAACGGTGCATGCAGGCCACCGAATCCAGCATGGCCTCGTCCATGTTGATGTCGATGATCTGCGCGCCGTTCTCAACCTGCTGGCGCGCGACGGCCAGCGCTTCGTCGTACTTTTCTTCGCGGATCAGGCGGGCGAACATCTTGCTGCCCGTGACGTTGGTGCGTTCGCCCACGTTGACGTAGAGCGTGTCTTCGTCGATGTTGAGCGGCTCCAGGCCCGACAGCCGCGTCTTGACGGGGATGTCGGGCACGACGCGCGGCGTCAGCGACGTGACCTTATCGGCAATGGCGCGGATGTGGTCCGGCGTGGTGCCGCAGCAGCCGCCCGACATGTTCACCAGCCCCGCGCGCGCAAACTCTTCCAGCAGCGCGGACGTATCGGCCGGCGTTTCGTCAAAGCCGGTTTCGGCCATGGGGTTGGGCAGGCCGGCGTTGGGATACACGCAGACGTAGGTGTCACAGATCTTGGACAGCTCAGCCACGTAAGGGCGCATCAGCGCCGCGCCCAGCGCACAGTTCAGGCCGATGGTGACCGGGCGCGCATGGCGCACCGAGTTCCAGAACGCTTCGACCGTCTGGCCCGACAGGATGCGGCCGGACGCATCGGTCACCGTGCCGGAAATCATCACGGGCAGGCGGATGCCGCGCGCTTCGAAGACTTCTTCCGTGGCGAAGATGGCGGCTTTTGCGTTCAGCGTGTCGAAGATAGTTTCGATCAGCACGATGTCGATGCCGCCATCGAGCAGGCCGTTCAGCTGCTCGATATACGCCACGCGCAGTTCGTCGAACGTGACGTTGCGGGCGCCGGGGTCGTTGACATCAGGCGAGATCGACGCCGTCTTGGGCTGCGGGCCCAGCGCGCCGGCCACAAAGCGCGGCTTGTCGGGCGTGCTGTAGGCGTCACAGGCTTCGCGCGCCAGCTTTGCCGACTCCAGGTTCAGCTCGTAGGCGAGCTCGGGCAGGTCGTAGTCGCCCTGCGCGATGGTGGTGGCGCCGAAGGTGTTGGTTTCGATGACGTCGGCACCGGCTTCCAGATATTGCCGGTGGATTTCGGAGATGACGTCGGGGCGCACCAGCGACAGCAGCTCGTTGTTGCCCTTGACGTCTTTGCCGTGGTCTTTGAAGCGGTCGCCGCGAAAGTCGGCCTCGCCCAGTTTGTAGCGCTGGATCATGGTGCCCATGGCGCCGTCCAGGATCAGGATGCGCTTGCCCAGCAGACGAGCGAAGTCGCCGCCATGGGTATAGGCTTCGGGCGGGTACGGCAGACGGGGATACGACACGGGCAGGTCCAGATAAAGGTGGCCAACGGCGGCGTCGATGTGGCTAAAAAGCGAAAAACGCCGAAAAAACAAGCCATGATCGTAACAAAATGGGCTTGCGCGCGCCCTGCGGTGATACAGTTTCGGCCCCGAACCGGTGCTTTCGGCGCATTGGGCTGGCAAGAACGCAACACTTGTCCGCCGCGTGCGAAAGGTAAACGGGAAACAGGAAGACGCCCGCCCGGGCCGCCGTGCCGCCCATAAGGCGGCCGACGCGCTCCGGCGTCCAGCCTGTGCTGCCCCCGCAACGGTCCCCATGCGCGCATGTCGCCCATGGCAGCCCGATACCGGCCAGTTCGCTCGTCAGGACGTTCATGCAATGCTGCCAGGCGCTAGCGCCCGCGTCGGCGTGTGAGCGGCCTCCCCATCGTGAATGACCTGCGGGGTCGCGGGTCGCATCGAGGTTACGTAGATGAAAGCCCGCTCCATCCGGCGTTATGCCGGCGCCCTGCTCTGCTCTGCCCCGGCCATTGCCGCCGCCCAGCAAGCCGCCTCCTCCGCCCCTGTCCTTGATTCGGTCACCGTCACCGCCCAGCGCGTGCCGACCGACGGCCGCACGCTGCCCGTGTCGATTTCGGTGATTACCGCTGAAGACATCGCGGCCAGCAGCGCCCGCACCATGCAGGACCTGCTGTCCACGCAAGTTGGCATCAACCTGATCAACACCAGCAGCTCCAGCGACAACGCCATCGTTGACCTGCGCGGCTTCGGCATCACCGGCGCCAGCAACACGCTGATCATGATCGACGGCGTGAAGCAGAACACCAATGACCTGTCGGCGCCCAGCCTGGGCGTGGTGCCGCTGGATCAGGTGGAGCGCGTGGAGATCGTGCGCGGCAGCGGTTCGGTGCAGTACGGCGGCGGCACGACCGGCGGCGTGATCAACATCATCACCAAGTCGGACTTTTCCAAAGAGCCGGTCACGGCCCGCGCCACCGCTACCTTTGGCAGCTACGGCCTGCGCCAGTACGACGCCGCCGTGGCGATGAACAATGAGAAGGTCGGCATCGACGCCTATATGCAGTCGCTGCATTCCGACGGCTACCGCGACCACAGCGGCGAGCGCCGCGAAGGTGGCGGCGGCGGCATCACGCTGCGTCACGACAATGGTTCGATCCGCCTGTACGGCCGAACCACGACGCAGAAGCTGGAATTGCCCGGCCCGCGCCTGATCAGCCCGTCCACCGGTGTGAACCAATTCCAGGACGACCCGCGCGGCTCGAAGAACGATGTGGACTTCGTGAAGACCACGACGACCACGTTCGGCCTGCAAGTCGAACAAGCCATCGGCGTGGGCACGCTGTACGCCGACCTGTCGACCCGCGAAAAGAAGCTGAACGGCCTGTCGTATGACGGCTTTGGCGACACCTTGCGCGACCAGAAGCTGGAAGAGAACATCGCCAGCGTGCGCTACCGCCTGCCGATCAACGGCGGCCACAGCATCGTGTTCGGCGCCGACGCGCAGGAAGCGAAGACCACCGCCGACCAGAACGCCTACTACGATTTCGAACCGTCGAAGTGGCAGTCGCGTCAGCACCAGTACGGCCTGTTCGCCGAAGGCCAGATCCGCGCCACCGACAGCACGTTCATCACTGCTGGCGTGCGCCGTCAGTACGCGTCGGACGACCTGGAAGTGCTGAGCGGCTCGGGCACCGCGTCCGACCGCAGCAACCACCTGACCGCCTGGCAGCTGGGCGTGCGTCAGGACCTGGCCGCCGGCTTTGGTGTGTACGGCAAGGTGGGCCGCAGCTTCCGCCTGCCCAACGCCGACGAACTGCTGTCGGTGCAGCAGCCGCTCGCGCCGCAGACGTCCACCGACAAGGAAATCGGCGTGACGTGGCAAGGCGCGTCCAGCAGCGCCCGCCTGTCGTACTTCCGCTATGACCTGACCAACGAGATCCAATACAACCCGTTGGCTGACGGCATGTGGGGCCCGGGCACGGGCGCCAACACCAACCTGGACCCGACCCGCCGCCAAGGCATCGAACTGGAAGGCCGCACCGCCTTGTCCAGCAGCGTCACGCTGGATGCCAACCTGACCTGGATGGAAGCGCAATTCCGCTCGGGCACCTACGCGGGCGTGGACCTGGCCGGCAAGACCGTGCCGCTGGCGCCCAAGTGGCTGGCCAACGCGGGCGTGACGTGGCGCCCCACCGATGCGTTCCTGTGGAACGTGTCGGCGCAATATGTGGGCAAGTCGCGCATGGATAACGACCAGGCCAACCAGTTCGACAAGGAGCTGGACGCCTACGTGCTGTTCAACACGAAGGTCGCGTACAAGTTCACGCGCAACATCGAAGGCGCCATTGGCGTGAACAACATCTTCGATCGCCAGTACGCCACGTACGGCATCCGCGGCGGCAACGCGTTTTTCGAGATGCTGGGTCCTGTTGCCAACTACAACCTGTACCCGGCGCCGGGCCGCAATTTCTACGCATCGCTGACGCTGCGCTATTGATTGCGGACATCCGATATAGTCGGCGTTCTTCGCTGACTATATCGGCCACCACAACGGCCTTTGCTGCATGATCCGCTACCGCGCCTTTGCACGCACCGCCAACGGGCGATCTTTGGGCCTGGCTCTGGCCCTGACTCTGGGCGCCTGTCTGGCGCCCGGCAGCGCGCCGGCCTCCGCTGACAGCGCAGCCGCTGGGGCTGCCGCCACCCCCATCAAGATCGAGGACGACAAGGGCAACCCGGTGTCGCTCGCCGCGCCCGCGCGCCGCGCGATCACGCTGGCGCCGCACGCGACGGAACTCGTCTACGCCGCCGGCGCGGGCGACTATCTTGCCGCCACCATCCGGGGCAGCGACTACCCCCCCGCCGCGCGCCAGGTGCCAGTCATTGGTGACGGCATGCAGCCGGACGCCGAACGTGTGGCCGCCGTCCGCCCCGACCTGCTGATCGCGTGGCAGCCAGCCCCCGCCCAAGCCTTGACGGGCGTGATGAACAAACTGGGCGTGCCGGTCTTCTACAGCGATCCGCTGACGCTGTCGGCCGTGCCCGGCGCGGTAGAACGCATGGGCGTGCTGTTTGGCACCGAGGCGCACGCGCGTCCGGCCGCGCAGGCCTTACGCGACCGTCTGGCGGCCCTGACGTCGCGCTACGCCGGCCGCCGGCCGGTGCGCGTGTTTGTACAAGCAGGGCTGGACCCGATCTACACCTTGAACAACAGCAGCATCGTCAGCGATGCGCTGCGCGTCTGCGGCGGCGTCAATGTGTTTGGCCACGCGCCCATCGTCGCGCCGCAGGTCACGCTGGAAAGCGTGCTGGCTTCGCGGCCCGAAGCCGTGCTGGCGGGCGTGACCGGGCCAGATGAAACTGCCGCCAACCTGGCCGCGTGGCAGGCGCTGGGGCTGCCCGCCGCCCGCGCCGGCCATGTGTACGGCGTGGACGCCGATATGCTGTACCGCCCCGGCCCGCGCCTGATCGACGCCGCCGAGCAGATCTGCGCTGATCTGGACCGGCTGCGCTGATCTGCTGGACCCGTTGCGCCTGGACGGGCTGCGCGGACCTGGACCGGCTGCGCTAGCCCGCACCCGCTGCGCCCGGCGTCGGACGCCGACGCGCAGCCCCGCTCCCGGACGCGCAATCCGCAAATAGTGGAACGCCACGTAACAGCCGGCGCGCCTGCCGCCCGGCATCGTGCTTTATCATTCGCTTAGCAAAATCAGTCAGCCTGCGGGCCTTGCCGCGCGCACCCCGCCCTTTGAATCACCGCCATGACCACACAAGACACTCTCACTATCGCCGGCCGCGCCTATTCGTCGCGCCTGCTCGTCGGCACCGGCAAGTACAAGGACTTCGAAGAGACCCGCGCGGCGCTGGACGCCAGCGGCACTGAAATCGTCACGGTCGCCATCCGTCGCACCAACATCGGCCAAAACGCCGGCGAACCGAACCTGCTGGACTACGTCCCGCCGTCCAAATTCACGCTGCTGCCCAACACCGCCGGCTGCTACACCGCCGACGACGCCATCCGCACCCTGCGCCTCGCGCGCGAGCTGCTCGACGGCCACGACCTCGTCAAGCTGGAAGTGCTGGGCGATCCGCACACGCTGTTTCCCAACATGCCCGAAACGCTCAAGGCCACCAAGACGCTGGTCGACGAGGGCTTCAAGGTCATGGTCTATTGCACCGACGACCCCATCCAGTGCCGCATGCTGGAAGACATGGGCGCCGTGGCCGTGATGCCGCTGGCGTCGTTGATCGGCTCGGGCATGGGCATCCTGAACCCGTGGAACCTGCGCCTGATCATCGACCAG
>CAJYKY010000551.1 GCA_913775005.1 uncultured Achromobacter sp. | reverse complement strand
ACCCGCGCCGTGCACCCATTGCAGCCGCGCGTGATAGCGTGCCGGCGCATAGATCAGATTGAAGTCGCGGATCGGCCCATCGACAAGCCGGCAATCGACGTGCGCGTCACCAGAAAACGCATAGGCCTCGCGCGGGGGCAACGGCGCTTGTTCCTGGCCATCCACCGTCAGCACGATGCCCCGGCCTTCCAGCACCGTGATGATGCGCTGATACCCCGTAAATGCTGAAAAGCCGCCGTCCGCCGCCACATCGGCAATGGACAGCCGCCAGTCGAACGCGGCCGAACTGCCGCCGGGGTTGCAGGCCACTTCCTGCGTGGTGCCGGCGCCATTGCGCCAGGGCATGCGCGGATAGTCAGCGGCGCGAAGGTTGCGGATTGCAGCGGGATTCATGACGTGAACTTGCCTTCCAAGCGATGGCGCGAGCCGGGGTGGATCAGCCGGGCCAGCGTGACGGCGCGGTCTCCGGACCACGTGCGGCGGCTGATCAGCAAGCAGGGTTCTTCGCGGTCGATCTGTAGCAATTGACACTCGCGCGGCTTGGCCAGAATCGCTTCCACCACGTGCTCGCCTTCGCTTAGCGGCGCCACGCGCGTCAGGTATTCGTACGGCGTGTGCTGCGTGAAATCCTGCTTTAAATAATCCGGCGCCAGGCGCACATTGACGTAGCGGTCTTCCAGCTGGATCGGCACATCGTCTTCAAAGTGGACGATCACCGAATGGAACACCGGCTGGCCCGCGCGGATTTCCAGCGCCTGCGCCTGCTCGGCGCCGGCCGGCTCTTCGGCCAGCCGGACCACGCGGCTGTGATGGCGGTGGTTGCGCGCCGCGATCTCGTCGGCGATGTTGTTCACGGCGAACAGGGCCGAGCGCGCCTTGGGCTGCGCCACGAAGGTGCCCACCCCTTGCATACGCACCAGCAAGCCTTCCGACGTCAGCTCGCGCAGCGCGCGGTTGATCGTCATACGGCTGAAGCCCAGTTCATCGACCAATTCGCTTTCGGACGGCACGCGGTAATGCGCGGGCCATGCGCCGCTGCGGATCTGCTGCGCAATCATCTGCTTGACCTGCGCGTACAGCGGGGCGGGCAGGGCGTTGGTCTGGACGGGCAATCTGGGGGGGGAAGCAGCCACGGGGAATCCTGGGTGTGCGTCGGGGGGATAGCGTTGCGAAAACTGGCATCTAGTATAGACAGGTACACACCTCTTGCGAACGCCGCAGGAATATCCTTATACTCCCCCCCTGTATCGTTTTCGGAGCCTGCCGTGCCGCATTCACCGGAAGAAAAAAAACGTGTCGTCACCCGCCTGCGCCGTATCCAGGGGCAGGCGTTAGCATTGGAACGCGCGGTCAACGAAGGCACGGAATGCGGGGCGCTCTTGCAGCAGCTCGCCGCCTTGCGCGGCGCCGCCACCGGCCTGATGGCCGAGGTGCTGGAAAGCCATCTCCGGGAAACCTTCCTGCAAACCGCCCAGGGCGGGCCGCAGCAAGCCCCGATCGACGCCGAAGCCGAAGTCGATCAGCTGATGCGCATCGTCCGTTCCTATTTGAAGTAAGCCCACCCGACATTCGGAGTAACGCCATGAAATCACGCGCAGCAGTCGCATTCGGACCCGGCAAGCCGCTGGAAATTGTTGAAATCGACGTCGCCCCGCCGCAGCGCGGCGAAGTGCTGGTGAAGATCACCCACACCGGCGTCTGCCATACCGACGCCTTCACCCTCAGCGGTGACGACCCCGAAGGCCTGTTCCCCGCCGTGCTGGGCCACGAAGGCGCGGGCATCGTGGTGGAAGTGGGCGAGGGCGTGACGTCGCTCAAACCCGGCGACCACGTCATCCCGCTCTACACGGCCGAATGCCGCGAATGCAAGTTCTGCCTGTCCGGCAAGACCAACCTGTGCCAGAAAGTGCGCGCCACCCAGGGCAAGGGCGTCATGCCCGACGGCACGTCGCGCTTCAGCTATGAAGGCAAGCCGCTGTACCACTACATGGGCTGCTCGACGTTCAGCGAATACTCGGTCGTCAATGAAATCTCGCTGGCCAAGATCAACCCGGCCGCCCCGCACGAAAAGGTTTGCCTGCTGGGCTGCGGCGTCACCACCGGCCTGGGCGCGGTGCACAACACTGCCAAGGTCAAGGAAGGCGACACTGTCGCCGTGTTCGGCCTGGGCGGCATCGGCCTGGCAGTGATCCAGGGCGCGGTGCAGGCCAAGGCCGGCCGCATCATCGCCGTGGACACCAACCCGAACAAGTTCGTGCTGGCCAGCGCCATGGGCGCCACCGACTGCATCAACCCGAAAGACTACGACAAGCCCATTCAAGACGTCATCGTTGAACTGACCGACGGCGGCGTGGACTTTTCTTTCGAGTGCATCGGCAACGTGCACGTGATGCGCGCCGCGCTGGAATGCTGCCACAAGGGTTGGGGCGAAAGCATCATCATCGGCGTTGCGGGCGCCGGCCAGGAAATCAGCACGCGTCCGTTCCAGCTGGTCACCGGCCGCGTCTGGCGCGGTTCGGCCTTCGGCGGCGTCAAGGGCCGCACGCAGCTGCCGGGCATGGTCGAAGACGCGATGAGCGGCAAGATCGATCTGGACCCGTTCGTCACGCACACGCTGCCGCTGGAACGCATCAACGAAGCCTTTGATCTGATGCATGAAGGCAAGTCGATCCGCACCGTGATCCACTTCTAAGACAGCCCGCCCCAAGCAGGTCCCGGCAGGCCCGGCGTGCAATGCGCCGGGCCTGTTTTTCATGACAACGGCAAGACAGCCGCGCCTGTTTTCATGACACGGCTGTCATTCAACTTCGATTCATCTTCACGTCATCTTTGCCCGTAACCATTCGGCCTTCATAAACGAGGGATCACACGAATGATTACGTGGAAGAGAAATGCGGGCGCGGCCATGCTGAGCGCCTTGTTGCTGGCCGGTTGCGGCGGCAGCGATGATGATGACGACACGTCCAGCACCCCGGCGCCGGAACAGCCCGCGCCGGAACAACCGGCCGCCAGCCGGCCGATGGAACTGACGATCCTGCACATCAACGATCATCACTCCAATCTGGACAGCAAGAAAAAAGACTTGAAGCTGGCCAACGCTGCCGGCGTGCGCGTCGCAGCAAACGTGGAAGTGGGCGGCTTCCCGCGCGTGACCGGCGCATTCAATGCGCGGGCGTCCGAATCGGCCAACGTGCTCAAGCTGCACGCGGGCGACGCCAACACCGGCACGCTGTACTTCAACCGCGCAGGCGAAGCGGGCGAGGCCGATGCGGCCATGATGAACACGGTGTGC
>CAJYKY010000550.1 GCA_913775005.1 uncultured Achromobacter sp. | reverse complement strand
GGCATCACAAGCGCGCGTAAGCCTGTTCCAGGTCGCGCTGCAAGGCATCGGCAAAATCCGCGCTGGCCGGATCCAGCTGCGACAACAGGCGAGCCAGCACCACGTTGTCTTCTTCGCCGTTCCAGATCTTGATGTACGTGCCTTCCTTGTAGCCGTGCTGCTGGCGGAAAATGTTCAACACGTTCTTGGACACGTACTGCGTGTAGGCATCGTTCCAGCTCATTTGGCACGCCGTCATCGTCTGCTCCAGCACCTTGTAGCTGGCGCGGCCGCACACGGACAGGCCGCCGATCAGCTCCAGCAGCTCTGGCACCGTCAACGCATCCAGCGCGTACGTCTTGCCATCAAGCACCACCGACGCGGGCGAGGCCAGGTCGGCCATCAGCGTGCGCGCCGCGTCTTCTTGCTGGCCGCCATGTTGAACGATGGTGTGCGACAGATAGAAGTGCAGGATGTCGACCAGTTCCATCTGCACCTGGGGCAGATCGATGGTCTGTTTTTTCCACCACTTCCAGCCGTGGTGTTCCAGGGCCTCGGCCGATTCGACGAACGCGGCACGCAGGAAGCGGGATCCGCCGTTGACCCAGTCGGGATTGATCATGCTGTTCAGATAGTCCTGCAACTTCAGCATCGTGGCCGCCTGGGCCTGGTTCAATCCAACAACGTTATTCACTTTCACTCCGGGATTCGTGGGGGCTGGCCGATCCCGATCGGGGGTAACGGCGGCCAGCCAATTTCGGCGGAAATGTTAGCACCCTTGCCGGCACGCCTTCAGGCTGCGCCGGCGGGGCCTTGACTGGCCGCGTCAGCTTTGGTCTTTGCGATAGGCCGACGTCTTCAACGGCGGCAGCTTGCCCATCGTGCGGTTGCGCGGGTTGCGCGCGCCGCTGGCCGCTTTGAGCAACATGAATGCAAAGAAGGCAAGGAAGACGGCGGGCATGAGCTCGTCAAGCTCGAACTGCGGATTGCGCAGCGCGCGAAACGCAATGTTGACGGCCGACCAGCCGGCCAGAATGCCGCCAATCGTCAGCACGATACCGATCTTGCGCTGGCGTGCGCGCTGGGCCATCGTGACGTCGGTGGCGTCCGACGGCGCCGTGGCGCCGGGCGACATGCCGGGCAAGGACGGGGCGCGCGATGCCGTGTTGCCCCAGGGCGCGCCAGACAGCGAGTCGGACGTGACGGGAACGGGGGCTGCCGTTTTGGCCTGCGATGCCTTGGCCGCGCTGCGCTTGTCCGGCACCCGGCCGGGCGTAACGCCGCCTGTGCGCGTCAGGTTTTCGATGTAGCGCGCGAAATCGCCATCTTTAGGCTCCCCATCTATCGCCATGATTCTCTCTTTTCGATCAGTTGCCGCGCCGTACGCGCGCCGGCTGACGGCGCTTTTTCATCATGGCGAGCAGAAGACCGCATCCTAGCAGCACTGAGAACCCCGCGCCGATCATCATGGCAATCTGCTGCGCGTTTTCGGCGGTGCCCAGGCTGCGCGCGGTGATGTAGCCCGGCGCCAGCATCAGCGGCATCCACAGCACGGCCGACAGCACGTTGGCCAGCTGGAAGCGGCTTTGCGCCATGCCCATGACGCCGGCCACCGTGGGGATGGTCGAACGGATCGGCCCCAGAAAGCGGCCGATCAATACCGACGCGAAGCCGTAGCGGTAGAAGAACAGGCGGGCGCGCGCCACGCCGGTGCGCTGTTGCTTGAGCGGCCAGCGCCGCAGCACGCTGGGGCCCGCCCAGCGGCCCAGCCAGTAAGACAGCGCATCGCCCACGATGGCGCCCGCAATGCCCCAGATCACGATGCCCCAGGGGTCGAGCGTGCCGGCGCCGATCAAGCCGCCCGTCAGCAGCATCAGTGCGGTGGCGGGGATGAACAGGCCCAGCAGCACCATGGATTCGCCCAGGGTCAGCAGGAAGGTGATCGGGCCGGCCCAGATCTGGTTGGCCTCGATGAAAAGGCCGATCTTGTCGATGTATTGGTCCATGGAGGCGAATTCTGAAAAGTAGCTGAATACAATCGGGTATCTTAACGCCTGCCTGCGTGGCCAAATGTTATCTAGACTGTCTGATTGATGCGTAACCCTGAGGAATTATGGATTCGGTAACACAAGCGGTGCTGGGTGCGGGCATACAGGGGGCGATGCTGGGGCGGTTTCAAGGGCGACGGGCGCTGATCTACGGCGCAGCCTTGGCCACCGTGCCTGATCTGGACGTGCTGATGCGCTATCCCGACCCGGTGTCGCTGATGACCTATCACCGCGGTTTTTCGCATTCCGTTTTCGTGTTGACGGCGTTGGCTTTGCTGCTGACCTGGCTGATACGCAAATTCTGGCCTCAGGCAACGTACAGTTGGCGAAGGCTGTTCTTGACATTATGGCTGGTGTTGATCACGCACCCGATACTGGACGCCTTCACCGTCTACGGCACGCAGCTGTTCTGGCCCTTGGCAACCATCCCCGAAAGCTGGTCGGCCATTTTCATCATTGATCCGGTCTACACCTTGCCGCTGCTGGCGGGCGTGGTGTTCGCTATCGCCGTCGGCATGACGACGCGCGCCCGCCGCTTTCTGGTGGGCGCGCTGGTCTTCAGCACGGCGTACCTGGGTTTTGGGCTGGCTAGCCGCATGATGGCCGAAGACCGGGTGCGCGACGCCATGCGGCAGCAGGGCATCGCCGTCACCGAACTGCGCGCGGTGTCGATGCCGTTCAACACGCTGGTATGGCGCGTGATCGCCAAGACGGCCGACGGCGACTACTACGAATCGGTCAGCAGCCTGTTCGATCGCGGCCAACCGGAATGGCTGCGTCAGCCCTTGAACCTGGATCTGGGCAAGGCCTTGGCGGATGTGCCGCTGCATGCGCGCTTGCGCTGGTTCACCGATGACTGGCTGCGCTATGACGCCATTGGCGACGCGCTGGTGGTCAGCGATCTGCGCATGGGCATGGCGGGGCATTACACCTTCCGCTTCAAGATGGCCGAACGCACGCCCGATGGCGTCTGGACATCCGTTACGCCGTCCAGCTGGCCCAGCGAGCGGGGCGGCTGGACGGAGCTCAAACTGGTCCTTGGCCGGATCCTGCACCAGCAGCCGCCACTACCGTTGGCGCAGTGGTCCACGTTGACGGACCAGTAGCCTGGCCCAACGACTCACACAGCCCCCGGCCCAGCGCCGGGGGTTTTTGTTTGGCGATGACCAATTCGGACTGTATTGACCCGCTGCGCGCGCTTGGATTATTCTTGTTCGATATTAAGGAACTTAAGTTCCGTTTTATGGAACAACTATGAGTATTCTAGATGGCGTCCAGCGCGTGCTGTCGCTCTATGCGGAAGGCGCGTCGGAGCTGAGCTTTACCGATGTCGCCGCGCGGCTGGCCATGCCCAAAAGCACGGCGTCGCGGCTGCTGAACCAGATGCAGCACTACGGCATGCTGGATCAGGACGCCACCACGCGGCGCTATCGAGCCGGCGCCTTGCTGGCGCAGGCGGTGCGCGCCGGCATGGCGGCCACCCCGCTGGATGAAGCCTGCCGCGCCGTGCTGGCCCGGCTGTCCGACGACAGCGGGCTGACCGCGTACCTGTCCACCCTCAACCAGCGTGAAACCGTGGTGTTGCAGCGGCTTAACGGCTCGCATCCGGTGCAGGTGCTGTCCCCGCCGGGTTCGCGCCGCAATGCATCCGGCACGGCCATGGGCCGGGCGCTGCTGTCGCGCCTGTCGCCCGCTGAATTCCAGGCCTTGTACGGCGCCGATGCTGACCAGCCGTTGCCGACAGAAGGCCGCGATTGCCCTGCCACCGTGGGCGACCTGGCCCGCCTGGTCGAGCAGACCCGCGCCGATCATTGCGGCGTGGCGATTGACCAGGCTATGCCGGGCATCGGCGCAGTGGCGGCCGCTGTGCGTGACCCCGCCACGGGCGAACTGCGCGGCCTGTGCCTGTCGTTCGTGTCGTTTCAGGCGGATGCGCAGCGCGTGGCGCAGCTGCGTGACGCGGTGCTGCAACACGTGGGCGCGTTGGGGCGCGAGCTGAACGATCCCTACTGGCTGGGCTGATGTCCGCGACTGATATCGGCCCGCCTGGCTTTGCCTTCTGATTTTTTCTTGTCTGATGCCGATGCGACCGCGTTGGCGTCCTACCCAGAACCCGCTTTGTCGGAACCTCACACCATGAATCTTTTGCTTCTTAGCAACTCCAGCAGCGACGCCGGCTATCTTGTCCACGCGCTGGCAGACATCCGCGAACTGATCGAATCCCTGCCGCAAGGCGCGCCGGCGGTGTTCGTGCCGTACGCGGGCGTCACGCGCAATTGGGATGACTACACCGCGCTGGTGACGTCGGCGCTGGCCGATACCGGCCTGGCCATCCAGGGCCTGCATCAAGCCGAAGATCCGAAGGCGGCGCTGAACAATGCGGCCGTCATCATCGTGGGCGGCGGCAACACGTTCAATCTGTTAGGCCAGTTGCGCCGTCAGGGGCTGCTGGACGTGATCAAGCAGCGCGTGCGTGATGGCGCGGCGTATCTGGGCTGGAGCGCAGGCTCCAACCTGACGTGCCCCAGCATCTGCACCACCAACGACATGCCCATCGTGGATCCACAAGGCTTCGACGCCCTGGGCCTGATCTCCTTCCAGATCAATCCGCACTACACCAACGCGCATCCGCCCGGCCATCGCGGCGAAACGCGCGCCCAGCGGCTGGCCGAGTTCTGCACGCTGAACCCGGCCATGCCCGTGCTGGGCCTGCCCGAAGGCGCCGGCCTGCGCGTGCGTGGTGCGAAGGTCGCGCTGATCGGCCCGCATGACGCGCCGCTGTTCCTGGGGCAGACCGAGCCGCGCGTGTTCCGTCCGGGCCCGCTGGAGATCCCGGCATGAAGCAGGTGATAGACACGATTGAATTGCTGTCGTCCGCGCACATCACCGGGGCCGCAGTGGCCGACGTGCTGCGCAACGCCGGCCGCTGCGAGGTCGAGGTAACGCACCTGGAACGCGATGGCGCCGCCACGGATTTTCTGTCCATCGTCATTCCCGGCCTGGACGATACCGCCCCGCAGCTGGGCATCGTGGGCCGCCTGGGCGGCATCGGCGCGCGCCCGGCCGTGACCGGCCTGGTGTCCGATAGCGACGGCGCTGTGGTCGCGATTGCCACGGCGTTGAAGCTGATGGCGATGGCGCAGCAGGGCGATGTCCTGCCCGGCACGGTGCGCATCCGCACGCACATCTGCCCGCGCGCCGGCACGCGTCCGCATCATCCGGTGCCGATGATGCGTTCGCCGTTTCCGATGCGCGAAATGATGTTGCACGAAGTGGATCCGCGCATGGACGCGATCCTGTCCGTGGACACCACGCGCGGCAACCGGCTGGTCAACAAGCGCGGCGTCGCGCTGACGCCGGTGGCCAAGCAGGGCTATCTGCTGCGAATTCCCGAAACCATGCTGGATGTGATGGGCTGGGTCAGCGGCGAGCTGCCCATGACCCTGCCGCTGACCACCCAAGACATCACGCCGTATGAAAACGGGCTGTGGCATGTGAACTCGCTGATGCAACCGACCATCGTCACCGATGCGCCGGTGGTGGTCTGCGCGGTCAGCGCTACGCCCACCACCGGCGCATCGGTGACGATGGTCGGTTGCATCAGCGAGTTCACATGCCACAGCCCGTTTTCATACGGCGTGATGTCTTGGGTGGTCAGCGGCAGGGTCATGGGCA
>CAJYKY010000549.1 GCA_913775005.1 uncultured Achromobacter sp. | reverse complement strand
GGCCGGGCGGCCAAAGTGACCCATGTCGGCATACAGGGCCTCGGCGCCGGTCAGCGCCAACACCACCGCGCCCAGCAGCACGAAGCTGATCAGCGGAAATTCCACGATGAAGCGCAGGCCCCACATCGGGTTCAGCGCTTGCAGGACCTCGGGCGTCTGCCACACCTGCCAGGCGCCCAGCGCGGCCAGCGTGCCGAACCACACCAGCATCACGGGGCCAAACAGCTTGCCCATCGTACCGGTGCCGTGCGACTGAATCGCAAACAAGGCCACCAGCACCACCAGTGCAATGGGCACCACCCACGCATCCAGCGTGTGCGAGACGATGCCGATGCCCTCCAGCGCCGACAGCACGGAGATGGCAGGCGTGATCATGCTGTCGCCATAGAACAGTGCGGCGCCAAAAATGCCCAGCACGATCAACACCCAGCGCAGCTTGCCGTCACGGTTGCGCACCGCCAGTTCCAGCAGCGCCAGCGTGCCGCCCTCGCCGCGGTTGTCGGCGCGCAGCACCAGCGTGACGTACTTCAGCGACACCACCACCATCAACATCCAGAACAGGATGGACAGCACGCCCAGCAGATGCGCCGGTTCCAGATCCGTGTGCACGGACAGGCCCGTCAGGCAGGCCCGCAGCGTATACAGCGGACTCGTGCCGATATCGCCATAGACCACGCCCAGCGCGCCCATGATGAGCGCTGCGCGCGATGATGGGGCATGCACCCCGCCTGCGTGAGCGCCAGACGGGGAAGGAACACCAGCCGAAGCTTGGCTCATGATGAGGGTTCTTGACGAGTGAGTTGAGCCCCTTTGCGGGGGCCGGGGAACACGACGGACAGACGCGTTCCGGAAAAGTCGGGGCGGCTGGTCAGCTTCCACCAGGCGCCATGCGCATGCGCGATCTCGCGCACGATGGCCAGCCCCAGGCCGGAGCCGCCCGCCGTGGCGGTGGGCGAGCGGTAAAAGGCTTCGAACACGCGGTCGCGCTCATCCACCGGAATGCCCGGGCCGTCGTCTTCGACGGTAAGAGACGGGGGATTGGCGCCCACGATCAGCGTGATGCGGCCGGTCTCGTTGCCGTAGCGTAAGGCGTTGTCGATCAGGTTACCCAGCAGCTCGGCCAGCAGCAGCGGGTCGGCGTCGATCCAGATAGGCGCATCGGGCGCCACCAGGTCCAGCTCGTAGCGCGCCTCACGCACGCGCGGAAACCATTCCGCGCCGTGCACGCGCACCCATTCGCACAGATCGATACGCACAAAGCTGTCTTGGGGCCGCGCATTCGGGTCGGCGCGCGCCAGCACCAGCAACTGCTGCCCCAGCCGGATCATGCGGTCGCTGACAGCCTTGATACGTTCGGCGCGTGCCCGCACATCGTCAGGCAGCGGGCGCGCCAGCATCAGTTCGGATTCCAGCCGCAAGCCGGACAAGGGCGTGCGCAACTGGTGCGCGGCGTGGCCGATGAAGCGGCGCTGCGCCGCGAGCGATGCGTCCAGGCGCAGCAGCAGATCATTGGTGTGCGTGACCAGCGGTTCGATTTCCACCGGCACGCCCGCCACTTCCAGCGGCTGCATGTCATCGATGGAGCGTTGCCGGATTTCCTCGGACAGATGGTTCACCGACCGCAGCCCGGAGCGCACGCCCTGCACCACCACCCACGTGAACAGCGCAATCAGCGCCACCTGCCCCACCACCATCAGCCAGAAGAAGTCTTCCAGCATCCAGAGCGACATGTCGATCTTGTGCGTGATGACCCAGGTGGCCGCCAGGTCCAGCAGGACGAGCAGCAGAATCGGCGGCATCAGGCGGATCACCAGATGCCGCGCCAGCGAGCGAGAGGGAAGCAAGGGGCGGGAGGGAGGAAGAGCGGAAGGAGTGCGTTCGTGCGTCATGACGCGATACCCTCGCTTGGGCGGATGCATGCGCGCAGCCGGAGCATGCCGGCCGCGCCTGGCCTATCAGGCCGCTTCCACATCCAGCATGTAGCCAAAGCCGCGCACCGTCTGGATGCTGGCGCCCGTGCCTTCCAGGCGCTTACGCAGACGGTACACATAGACTTCAACCGCGTTTTCGCTGAAATCGGCGTCCCAGGCGGACAACGAATTCACGATCTGGCGCTTGGTGACGACGCGGCCCACACGGGCCATCAGCATTTCAAGCACCGAGAGTTCGCGTACGGACAGCGACAGGCGCTGGCCATTGGCGCGCACTTCGCGGCCGACGGTATCAAACACCAGCGGACCCACCTCGATCAGCGGCTGGGCCTGGCCAGCACGCCGGCGGCCAAACGCGCGCACGCGCGCCGCAAGCTCGGGCAGTTCAAAGGGTTTGGTGACGTAGTCGTCGGCGCCGGCATCCAGGCCCGCAACGCGGTCTTCGATGCCATCACGCGCGGTGAGGATCAGCACGGGAACCTGATTGCCGTCTTGGCGCAATTGCCGCAGCACATCAAGCCCGCTCATGCCGGGAAGGTTCAGGTCGAGCAGCATGAGGTCATACGGCTGGCCTGCCAGGGCGCCCAGGACACGGTCGCCTTCTGTCAGCCAGTCGACCGCATAACCCTGGTCGGCCAGAAATTCCTGGAGCGCGTGGCCCAGGGTGGTGTCGTCTTCGATTACCAGTACTCGCATGCCGCGATTCTAGCGCGATCCGAAAAAAAAGGGGCGCGAAATGCGCCCCTTCTGGTGGTGTCCGTTCACCGGCCGGACGGTGCCCCCGCCGGCGCCGGGGCGCCTGCGGCAGGCGCGTCGGCGGCAGCGGCCCCGCCCGAGGGCGGCGTCGTCACGAAACCGATACGCGACATTCCCGAGCGGCGCGCCGAGGCCATGACCTTGGCCAGCGTTTCGTAGCGGGTGTTCTGATCGGCGCGGATACGGATTTCCGGTTGCGGCTTGGTGCCGGCGATCGACTTGAAGCGATTGGGCAGGTCATCGATATTGACCGGCTTCTCGTCCCAGAACAGCGCGCCGCTGGCATCAATGGCCAGGTCGACCGTCTTGGGTTCTTCTTCGATCTGCTCGGCGGCCACCTGGGGCATGTTGATCTTGATCGAATGCGCCAGCAGCGGCGCCGTGATGATGAAGATCACCAACAGCACCAGCATGACGTCGATCAGCGGCACCATGTTGATCTCGGAAACCGCGTGGCTCCCGGATCCTTTTCCCTCGAAGCTGCCAAAAGCCATTATTCGCTCCCGCGTTGAGCCGCAGCGCCGTGACCGTTCTGGCGGCGCAGCGCGCGCACCTTGCCGTCGGACAGCGCCACTTGCTGGCCGGTGGTCAGGAACGCAAACAGATCATGGGCAAACGCATCCAGGCGCGACAGGAACACGCGGTTGTTGCGCACGAAGGTGTTGTACGCCAGCACCGCAGGAATGGCGACCGCCAGGCCCAGGCCCGTCATGATCAGCGCCTCGCCCACCGGGCCGGCGATACGGTTGATGGTAACGCCATCGGACAGGCCGATGCCAACCAGCGCGTGGTACACGCCCCACACCGTGCCGAACAGGCCGACGAACGGCGCCGTGGAACCCACCGAGGCCAGCACGGTCAGGCCGTTTTCCAGCTTGGCGGTTTCTTCGTCGATCACCTTGCGCATGGTGCGCGTGACGAAATCGGAGTTCGAACCCGACTCTTCAAGCTTGGTCGCGCCGAATTTGTTGTGATGCGCCTGAGCGTGCATGGCGTGGCTGGCCAGGTGCGAGAACGGGTCGCGCGCGCCGTGCGTGTTGATTTCGTGCTCGACCTGTTCCAGCGAGCTGGCGTTCCAGAACTTGTTCAGGAAGTCCGCCGAGCGCTTGCGCATGCTGACGTTGCTGGCGGCCTTGACCAGGATCAGATACCAGGTCACCAGCGACATCAGGATCAGGATGATGAACAGGCTCTTGCCGACGAAATCGCTCTGGGCAACAAAATGCAGAAAGCCCATGTCGGGAACGGCGGCCGGCGCCGGCGCAGCGGGCAGCGCGGCGGCGGCGCTGTGCAGCGCGTCGGCCGATTGCTGGGCGACGGCGCCCGCCGTCGAAGCGGCTTGCTGGGCTGCGGGCGCGGCCGCAGCAGCGGCGGGCGCAGCGGCGCCAGCAGCCGCCGGCGCTGCCGGGCTGGTGGTCGCCTGCGCCACCAGGGTGGCGCTATGCAGTGCGTTGGACATCTCAGTTCCTCATTACGAAATCGAACGGAATTTTGGCTTTGGCGGGGTAAGCCACGCCATTACGGGTATAGGGCTTGAACTTGGCCTTGCGAGCGGCGGTCAGCGCGGATTCGTCCAGTCGCGGGAAGCCCGACGACGAGTCGATCGAAGCACGGTCCACCAGACCCTGCGTATTGATCTCCACCAGCACCAGCACTCGTCCCTCTTCGCGCATCCGGCGCGAGGCCATTGGATAAACCGGCGAAGGGCGCGCACCTTGGAACTCAATACTCGACACCATGATCGGCTGATCCGGCGGCGGCCCTTGCTGCGGGCTTTGCGAAGCCTGGGCGCCGTCCGGAGCGCCAGTAGGCGGCGTTTGCGGCGGCGGCGTCTCAGGCTTGGGTTCCTGTTTGACTTCCGGCTTGGGCTGGGGCTTGGGTGGCGGTTTGGGTTTGGGCTTCGGCTTGGGCGCCGGCATGGGCGGCTTTTCAACCACCGGCTCGGGCTCGGGTTCCGGCTCGGGCTTCATTTCGGGTTCGGGCTCGGGTTCCGGCTCGATCTCGGGTTGCGGCTCGGGCGGCGGCTCCACCACCGGTTGCGGCACCTCCGGCGTGGGTTCGGCCTTGGCCACCTGCGGAATGGGCGCATCCACCAGGCTGACCATGACAGCCTCGGGTTCCTCCAATTCAGGACGATTCTCGGGAGCCATGAAAATGGCACCGATCACAGCCGCGTGTAGCGCAACGACCGCCAGGCCAGCGCCTGCGCGTATACCAAATGAAGACGGCGAAGAAGAGTTCCAGGCGCGTTGAAAACTAGGCATGAATCAGCCAGGGAGCATTGACTTATCCGGCCAGCTGGGAAGAAAACGTATACACAGACGCACACACGCGGTGAGGCCGGCCAGCCGGTACAAGCCGAACATAATATCTTAAATGCGAATGATTCGCACGAGCTATTTCGTCTGCGTTAGCGTAACACTGCTGATCTGAATCAAACCAGAAAGTACAAAACGCTTTAAAGATTGCTTGCGCAGGCACGCACGAAGCGAGTAGGCAAAGGGAAGGCGCTGCTGCGCGCAGAAAACAAAAAACCCGCCACGGCGACGTGTGCGGGTTTCAGTGTTAGCGCCTGAGGTAGTTGCCCGAGGTAGTTGCCTGAGGCTGCGCTATGCGTGTTGACGCGATGGCTTTTGATGGTGGGTGCTACAGGGGTCGAACCTGTGACCTACGCCTTGTAAGGGCGCCGCTCTACCAACTGAGCTAAGCACCCGATCCTGACACTTCTGTCGTTGCCTGAAGGCTGCAATTTCTGTTGCTGCCTGTGGCAACTGCCAACTCGGGGTACTCAAAAGCAATACGCGGGCCGGAGTATACCGGACCGCGTAGTTGTCGGCAAATCGCGTTGAGCTGATGCCCCGCGACCGCCGTGCCGTCCATTAGTTGACGGCGTCCTTCAGGGCCTTGCCCGGACGGAACTTCGGCACCTTGGCCTTCTTGATCTTGATGGTCTCGCCGGTGCGCGGGTTGCGGCCGGTGCGTGCGGCGCGTGCCGACACAGCAAACGTACCAAAGCCAACCAGCGTGACCGTACCGCCCTTCTTCAGCGTGGTCTTCACGGCACCGATCAGGGCGTCGAGCGAACGGCCGGCGGCAGCCTTGGAGATATCGGCCTTGCTGGCGATGTGATCGATGAGTTCGGTTTTGTTCATTCAGGTGTACCCCTCACAAGGTATTGAGTCTGGCAAGACCATGCGGCTCATGACTGTCACTGGACGCCACCAACTTACGCAAGGCCCGACAAACGAAGAACAGACAGTGGATAAACTTTTTCTTGCGCTGCAAAGCACAACTTTTAAACTGCTGCGCCGCTTAGGATTTGATGGCTTTCATGCCTTCAAACCGTCAGCGACGCAGAGATGTATTAGGCCTTGGCGTAGAGCGGCTGTCAAGCGAAAACCTCACTAAAACCCGCGCCAATACTAGCTTTTAGCTGATTTCGCAATAAACAAAAACGCGCATTTCGGGGTTTGCGCGACACCGCTCAACAACACTTCAAGCCTGAATCAAACATCGGCCCAGCGGCGCAGCAAATTGTGATAAATGCCGGTCAGTTGCACGATCGAAGCGTGCCCGGCGACATCCTGGTTCAACCGCTGGATGGCCACATCCATATCCAGCAACAGGGCGCGTTGACTGTCTTCGCGCACCAGGCTCTGCATCCAGAAAAAGGAACTCACGCGTGCACCGCGCGTCACGGGATTCACCTTGTGCAGGCTCGTACCCGGGTACAGCACCATATGCCCTGCCGGCAGCTTCACGGCGCGCGGGCCGTAGGTGTCATCGATGACAAGCTCGCCGCCGTCGTAGGAATCCGGATCGGAAAAAAACAGGGTGGCGGA
>CAJYKY010000548.1 GCA_913775005.1 uncultured Achromobacter sp. | reverse complement strand
GGAGCCGGAGCCGGTTGTGGTGGGCGCGGCTGTGTAGTCCGGGCCAAAGACGGCAGGCGTAAAAAAGGACCCCTCGGGGTCCTTTTTGCTGGCCGCCAGCGGCAGCCACGGGTGCGGCCGGGATCAGAGACCCAGCACCGATTGCATGTCGTACAGGCCGTTGTGCTTGTCTTCCAGGAAACGCGCTGCGCGCAGCGCGCCTTCGGCGTAGGTGGCGCGGCTGCCCGAGCGGTGTGTGATTTCGATGCGTTCGCCAATGCCGCAGAACGACACGGTGTGGTCGCCCACGATGTCGCCGCCGCGCAGCACCGAAAAGCCAATGGTGCCCGGCTTGCGCACGCCCGTGTCGCCGTGGCGGCTCCAGGTGGCGACGTCGGGCAAGGCGACGTCCCAGGCCGATGCGATGGTCTCACCCATTTTCAACGCGGTGCCCGACGGCGCATCGACCTTGTTGCGATGATGCGCTTCGAACACTTCGACGTCGTAGCCGGCATTCAGGATGCGGGCGGCCATGTCCAACAGTTTCAGCGTGGCGTTGACGCCCACGCTCATGTTGGGGGCGAAGACCACGCCGATCTTCTGCGCGGCCACTTCGATCGCGGCGCGGCCGTTGTCATCGAAGCCGGTCGTGCCGATGACGGCGCGGGTGCCGTGCTTGACGCAGGCTTGCAGGTGTTCGAGCGTGCCTTCGGGGCGCGTGAAGTCGATCAGGCAGTCGGCCTGGCCCAGCGCGTCCAGGTTGTCGGTGATCAGCACGCCCGTCTGTTTGCCCAGCGGCGCGCCGGCATCCTGACCCAACGCAGACGAACCCTGGCGGTCAAGCGCCACGGTCAGTTGCAGGTCGGTGGACTTCAGGATGGCGTCGATCAGCATCTGGCCCATACGGCCGCTGGCGCCGGCAATTGCAATACGCATAACGGGAAATCCTTGGTTTATCGCAGGGGCTCAGGGCTGTTGCCGGGCTGGCCGGGGTACTGGTTCAGCGGGCTGACGGGCGCATCGGCGTCACGCTTTTGCAGGGCCTCGTCTTGCTTGATGCGCTCCATGTCGCGATCCAGACGCGTGTCGGCCTTTTCGTCGGCCGTGCTGCTGGGCGTGTTGATCTGATAGGGCTGCAAGTCGGGTTGCTTATCGCCTTCCCAGCGCGTCAGGCGGTCGTTTTCGAACCAGACGGTGAATTTGCGTTCACGCGCTTCGCCGTAGCCGGGCTTGTAGTAGTAGGGGTAGTCCCAGCGGTTGGCGTGCAGCACGCTGGTGAGCGTGGGGCTGCCCAGCGCAAAGCGCACTTGCTCGCGCGTCATGCCCGGTTGCAGCAGGGCGACTTGTTCCTGGGTGATCCAGTTGCCTTGCTGGACGCCGGCTTTGTAGGGGAAGCCCCACTTGTCCCCCGAGCAGCCGGCAAGGGCGACGGCCAGGGCGGCAACGGCCAATCCGGTCTTCAGCGAGCGGGAGGGAATTCGTGCAATCATGGACACTACGCGCCCCTATTATTTGGAAGCAGACAAAACCGTTATCATAAAGGTTTCAAAAGGATAGTTCCGCGGGGCGGCATGAATTCAGGTGAGCCGGCTCGCGGCGAACCCAGATCCTGCCCATGCCAACGCGGACGGAGAGCGATTACACCATGAGCGACCAAAGCGAACTGAAGAACATGGGTTTGAAGGCGACATTTCCGCGCCTGAAAATTCTTGATATTTTTCGTAAATCCGACCAGCGCCACCTTAGCGCCGAAGACGTCTACCGCGCGCTGATCGGCGAAAACGTCGAAATCGGCCTGGCCACCGTCTACCGCGTGCTGACGCAGTTCGAACAAGCCGGCATTCTTGCCCGCAGCCAGTTCGACAGCGGCAAGGCCGTGTTCGAGCTCAATGACGGCGATCACCACGACCACCTGATCTGCACGAATTGCGGCACCGTGGTTGAGTTTTCAGACCCGGACATCGAAAAGCGCCAGCAGAAGATCGCCAAAGACAACGGCTTCGCGCTGGAAAGCCATGCGATGGTGCTCTACGGTATTTGCGGCAGCTGCCTGAAAGGCCGCTAAACCGCTAGCGACCCCCCACGGTCCGTGGCCGCGCTCACTGCGGGCCAGTGAGATCAAAAGCCCCTTCAATTAGAAGGGGCTTTTTTTATGTCATTTTTTTATGTCGCCGCTTGGCCGAAGCCTTCGAGCATTTCGCGCGCGTGCTCGCGGGTCGTAGCGGTGAGTTTGATGCCGCCCAGCATCCGGGCGATTTCTTCGACCCGGGCCGCCGCGTCCAGCTCTTCGATGCTGGAGCGCGTGGTGCCGCGCGATTCGGTCTTGCTGACCAGGAATTGGTTGTTGGCGCAGGCGGCCACTTGCGGCAGGTGGGTCACGCACAGCACCTGGTGACGCTCTCCTAATTCGCGCAGCAGCTTGCCTACCGCTTCGGCCACGGCACCGCCGACGCCGCTGTCGACTTCGTCGAAGATCAGCGTGGGCACGCGCGCGGCGCGGCTGGCGATGACGGACAGCGCTAACGAGATGCGCGACAGTTCGCCGCCCGACGCCACTTTGGCAAGGGGGCGGGGCGTGGTGCCGGCATGGCCTGCAACCAGGAATTCAACTTGTTCATTGCCGTGCGCGGATGGCGCGGCGGGCGCCAGCGTCGGTTCGAACTTGCCGCCCTGCATGGCCAGCGTCTGCATGGCTTGCGTGACCTGCTTGCCCAAGTCTTTTGCGATCTTGCGGCGTGCAGTGCTGAGTTTTGCGGCGGCCGCATCATATTGCGCTTGTGCCGCGGTGGCCTGGGCGCGCAGCGCGTCGATGTCGCCGGCCGCCTGTAGCGCCGCCAGTTCCGCGTGCAGCGAATCGCGCAGCTCGTGCAAAGCGTCGGGTTCGGTGCGGAATTTGCGCGCGGTCTCGAACACAAGGCCCAGCCGCGCTTCTACGTCTGCCAGACGTTTGGGATCCAGGTCGACGCGGCTGACGTAGTTGTTCAGGTCCGACACGGCTTCGCTGATTGCGATGCGGGCCGATTCCAGTTCGTCATACACGCCTTTGAGGCCCGGGTCGTGCCGCAGCATCTGCTGGATGCGCTGGTTAGCGGACGTGACGCGGTGGTGCGCGGAATCGCCTTCGCCGTCCAGCGCCTCAAGAATCTGCGAGGCGCCGTCCAGCAGGGATTGGGAATGCGACAGCCGCGTGTGCTCCGATTGCAGCGCATCCCACTCGTCTTTGCCCAGCGCCAGCTGATCCAGTTCATCGACCTGCCATTGCAGGCGATCGCGCTCGGTGGCGAGGCTGGCGGCGTCTTTTTCGGCGGCTTCGAGCTGCCGCGCCAGCGCGCGCCATTGCTTCCACGCATTACCCACCGCCTGGCGCAGATCGCCATGGCCGCCATGGGCATCGAGCAGATCGCGCTGGGCATCGGGGCGCATCAGGCTTTGGTGGGCATGCTGGCCGTGGATGTCGACCAGGCTGTCGCCCAATTCGCGCAGCTGCGCCACGGTGGCCGGCGTGCCATTGATGTAGGCGCGGCTACGGCCCTGAG
>CAJYKY010000547.1 GCA_913775005.1 uncultured Achromobacter sp. | reverse complement strand
ACGCAGTGGCCGGCACGGACCTCATTGCCACGCTGGCGCGGCGCGCGGCCGAGCGGCTGGCGGGGCCGGCGCTCAGCCTGCGCGCGCTGCCGCCAGAGGTGGACCCCGGCCCCTTCAGCGTCGACCTGATCAGCAGCCGGCGCGCGCCTGCCGACCCGGCGCTGGCGTGGCTGCACGAACTCATCCTGCAAGCCGTCAAAGACATGAAGGGCGCGCGCTAGCGCGGCGTCAAACGCAGCACGCAATCGCCATTGACCTCAGCCAGCGTCACCACGCCTAGCATGCCCATGTTGCGCCGCACTTCTTCCGCGATGAGCGCAATGCCATGCGCCACGCCGCGCTCGCCCGCCACCGCCGCCGCGTAGTTGAAGGGCCGGCCCACGAACACGCAACGCGCCCCCAGCGCCATGGCCTTCAGCACGTCGGTGCCGCGCCGCACGCCGCTATCGAGCATCACGTCCATGCCGCCCGCCGCATCCACCACGGCCGGCAGCGCGTGCAATGGCGAGATGCTGCCATCCAGCTGGCGGCCGCCATGGTTCGACACGATCACCCCGTCCATGCCCTGCGCGCGCGCCATGCGCGCATCGTCGGGATGCAGGATGCCCTTGATCACCATCTGCCCCTTCCAGCGACGGCGGATGGCCGCCACATGCCGCCAGTTCAGATGGCCGCGATCCGAAAAATCTCGCAGCACATTGGCCGACAGGATCGGCGCGCCGCGCGTGGCGTAGTTGTTCTCGAAATGCGGCATGCCATGGCGCCACAAGGTGCGCAGAAAAGCGCCGAACAGCCAGCGCGGATGCGTCAGGCCCTGCCACGCCAGGCTGGCGCTGGGGCGCAGGGGCGTCGAGAAACCCGCCCGCACGTTGTTCTCGCGATTAGCGGCAACGGGCGTGTCCACCGTCAGCACCAATGTCGTGACGCCGGCAGCGGCCACGCGGTCGATCAGCGCGGTGATTTGCGCGTCGTCGCCGGGCAGATAGGCCTGGAACCAGGTGCCGGGCGCTTCCTGCATGACGGTTTCCAGCCGGATCAGCGACGACCCGCTCATGATGCACGGCACGTTCGCGCGGGCGGCGGCGCGCGCCAGCACGATGTCGCCGCGGTAGCAGGACAGCGCGGAAATGCCCATGGGCGCCACGCCCACCGGTGCGGCGTAGTCCTGCCCCAGCACCGTCGTGCGCGTGCTGCGCGCCGACACGTCCACCAACACCTTGGGCCGGAACCCGTAGTCATTGAATGCGTGTCGGTTGCCGCGTTCGGACTGGCCGTCTTCCACCGCCCCCGACACGTAGGCGTAGATCGGCTTGGGCAGGCGCTTCTTTGCCGCCGGTTCAAAGTCATGCAGGCTGAGGATGTGACGTAACGGGTCGAACAGACGGACGTCTGCCGCGCGGCTGGCGGACGGGGGGGAAGCAGACATTCAGAAAGGCTCCTCGCGTCGGTCGGGCACAAGAATCGCGCCGCCGCGCTGTTGTGGTGGGCAATCTAGGGGCGTTGGCCGACGACTATAGGCGCGCCGCCTGTTTGAATAAAGTGACTTTATCGATTGCGCTTATTACACTTTTATTCGCCCTTCATTCCGCCCGCGCCCTCGCCCCATGACCCTCAAACAACTCGAAGCCTTCTACTGGGCCGCCACCTGCAAGAACTTTGCCATCGCGGCGAACCGGCTCAATATCTCGGTGTCGTCACTGTCCAAACGCATTGCTGAATTGGAAGCATCCATCGGCGCGGATCTGTTCAGCCGTAGCGCGCGCAGCGCCACCTTAACCGCATTGGGCGAACAGCTGGTGCCCCACGCCAAGGACTTGCTGCGCAACGCCGACCAATTCATGCAGCAGGCCAGCAACAACCTCACTTACTCCGGCCGCTGCCGCTTCGGCGCGGGCGAGCTGACTTCGATCACCTGGATGCCTCATCTGATCGAAGCCATCCAGCACGCGCACCCCAACCTGCTGGTGGAACCGTTCGTGGGCGTGGGGGAACTGGTGGAAAGCGGGCTGGAAGAAGGCGATCTGGACTTCGCCGTCATCGCCGGGCCGTCGTCGCGCGCATCGATTGCGTCGCACCTGATCGGCAGCGCAGCGTTCGAGTGGGTGGCGTCGCCGCGCGCCGTGGCGGATGCCCGCGCCGTCACGCCCGCCGACTTGCCCGGCCTGACGCTGATCACGCAGCCGCAGAGTTCTGGCGTCATCCGCATTCTGGACGACTGGTTGACCCAGCAAGGCGTGTCGCCGGGCCGGATGCAGTGCTGCAACAGCTGGGGCGCCATTGCGGGCATGTTGATGCAGGGGCTGGGGCTCGGCTTTCTGCCCACCGCGTGGGCGCATATTCTGATTCAGCGCGGGGACTTGCGGGCGCTGCCCGGGCTGCCGCCCTTGCGCCCGCTGCCCTACACCTTCCAATGGCGGCGTGACGACACGCGCCCCATGTTGGACAGCCTGCGCGTCTTGTCGCAAGAGGCGCTGGACTTCGGCGCGCCTGCGGGCATGGTCTAGCGCGCGGCGCAACGGGAAACGTGGAACCGTTTCCAAAAAGTCGCTCATCGCTTGGAAAATTATTCGCTTTATCTCCCTATTTGGCCCGGGTAGAGTCGCTGCAAAGCACATCAAACCTGAACACCAGGTTCTATTCGGAGACACCTGCAATGCCGGCTTCCGCTTTACCCCTGAACCCGTCGCCCTCTTTCAAAAAGCGCCTGTGCCGGCTGGACCTGTGGCTGAACCCGGCGTTCGACCAGATCATCGGGGCGGAATCGGACATCGACCTGTCGGTGCTGCGTGCAAGCGGCGACGACGCCAGCACCTTGGCCGGCCTGAAGACGGCACATGCCTATCACGTGTCCGCCGCCAAGGACGAACTGCCTCGGCAATGGTTCGTCAGCGCCGAGCTGATTGCGCAGTGCCCGGATCTGGTTTGCGTATCGTCTGGCGGTGCGGGTTACGACACCGTGGATGTGGCGGCATGCACCGCAGCGGGTATCGCCGTGGTCAACCAGGCGGGCGGCAATGCCGCGTCGGT
>CAJYKY010000546.1 GCA_913775005.1 uncultured Achromobacter sp. | reverse complement strand
TCGGCGGTATTCCTGGGCTTGACGGTCCTACAGAACATGCGCGTGGCGTTGATGCGCCAGCATGGCGATGGCCTGCGTTTCTGGCGCACCCGGCGTAGCGTGGATCACCTGAATGCACGCGCCATCGAGCTGCTGGACGCGGTGGGCCTGGCCAACCTGGCCGACACCACGGCGGCGCTGTTGCCCTACGGACGCAAGCGCGCGCTGGAAATTGCGATGACGCTGGCGCTGGAGCCAGAGATCATGCTGCTGGATGAACCCATGGCCGGGCTGGGGCACGAAGACGTCACCCGCATCGCAGCGCTGATCCGGCGCGTGTCGGCGAACCGGAGCATCTTGATGGTCGAGCACAACCTGTCGGTCGTCGCCGACTTGTCCGACACCATCACCGTGCTGGCTCGCGGCGCCGTGCTGGCGCAGGGCGACTACGCCGCCGTGTCGCGCGATGAGCGCGTCATCACCGCGTACATGGGCTCGGACGAGGAGGCGCACTGACATGCTGGCGATCAAGGACCTTAACGCCTGGTATGGCGAATCCCATGTGCTGCATGGCGTGGACATCGACGTGAACCGGGGCGAACTCGTCACCATTCTGGGGCGCAACGGCGCAGGCAAGACAACGCTGCTGCGCGCCATCATGGGCATTCTGGACAAGCGGCGCGGTTCGATCCGGTTGAACGGCACGGAAACCGTAGGCATGGCGCCGCATCGCATCCCTCGGCTGGGCGTGGTGTATTGCCCCGAAGAGCGGGCGGTGTTCCGCAGCCTGAACGTGACCGAGAACCTGATGCTGCCACCGCGTCTGGCCGCCGGCGGCATGTCGCTGGACGAAATCTACACGCTGTTTCCCAACCTGCGCGAACGCAGCGCCAGCTCGGGCGGCAACCTGTCGGGTGGCGAACAACAGATGCTGGCCATTGCGCGCATCTTGCGCACGGGCGCGCAACTGATCCTGCTGGATGAACCCACCGAAGGCCTGGCGCCCGTGATCGTGCAGCAGATCGGGCAGGCGATCCGGACGCTGAAAGAGCGGGGATTCACCATCGTGCTGGTCGAGCAGAACTTCCGTTTCGCGACCAAGGTGGCCGACCGCCACTACGTGATGGAGCACGGCTGCGTGGTCGACCAGTTGTCGGCGGATGAGGCGCGCCGCGATCCCGCCCGGATTGCACGCCGCCTGGGCGTCTGAAAGGAGAAGGCCTGTGTTCGAAATTTTCGGTGTGCCGTCCTCGGCACTCTTCGGCCAGCTCCTGCTCGGCCTGATCAACGGTTCGTTCTATGCCTTGCTCTCGATCGGGCTGGCGGTGATTTTCGGCCTGTTGAACATCATCAACTTCGCCCATGGTGCGCAGTACACGGCCGGCGCATTTCTGGCCTGGATGCTGCTGAACTATCTGGGCGTGAACTACTGGGCTGCGCTGGTGCTGGTGCCGCTGATCATGGCGGTGTTCGCGGTGCTGGTGGAACGCCTGCTGATCTCGCGCACCTACCGCATGGATCACCTGTATGGCTTGCTGCTGACGTTTGGCATTGCCTTGCTGATCGAAGGCGGACTGCGGCAGGCTTATGGTGTGTCGGGCCTGCCCTATACGATTCCGAAGGCGCTGACCGGCGGGGTGAACCTGGGCTTCATGTTCCTGCCGTGGTATCGCGGGTGGGCCGTGGTGGTGTCGCTGGTGCTGTGCCTGGCGGTGTGGGTGCTGATCGAAAAGACGCGCGTGGGCGCCATGCTGCGCGCGGCGACGGAAAATCCGACCATCGTGCGTTCGTTTGGCATCAACGTGCCGCTGCTGATCACGCTGACCTACGCATTGGGCGTGGCGCTGGCGTCGGTGGCGGGCGTGATCGCGGCGCCGATCTACCAGGTCAGCCCAATGATGGGATCGAACCTGGTGGTGGTGGTTTTCGCCGTGGTGGTCATTGGCGGCATGGGCTCCATCATGGGCGCCATCATCAGCGGTTTTGGGCTAGGCATCATCGAAGGCCTGACCAAGGTGTTCTACCCCGAGGCCGCCAATCTGGCGATCTTCATCATCATGGTGCTGGTGTTGCTGTGCAAGCCGGCGGGCCTGTTTGGAAAGCCCTTGCAGGTGCAGAACGTGCTGGCCGCCGAAGCCACGCGCGAACCGGTGCAACTGAGCCGGCGCGCGATGCGGATCGCGATGGCGGTGCTGGCCATTGTGGCGGTGGCGGCGCCGTGGTTCGTCTATCCCACGTTCCTGATGAAGGTGCTGTGCTTTGCGCTGTTTGCAGCGGCCTTCAACCTGCTGGTGGGCTACGTGGGCTTGCTGTCGTTCGGCCATGCGGCGTTCTTCGGCGCGGCGGCCTACGCCACCGGCATCGTCATGAAGCTCTTGGGCGCAACGCCTGAACTGGGCCTATTGGCGGGCGTGCTGACAGGCGGGCTGCTGGGGCTGCTGTTTGGCGCCATCGCGATCCGGCGCCAGGGCATCTACTTTGCGATGATCACGCTGGCGCTGTCGCAGCTGGTGTACTTCATCGCGGTGCAGGCCGGGTTCACGGGGGGCGAAGACGGCTTGCAGAGCGTGCCGCGCGGCAAATTGTTCGGCATCTTCGATCTGGATAGTGTGATGCCGATGTACTACTTCACGCTTGTTGTCTTTGCGCTGGGCTATGCCTTCGTGCTGCGCGTGCTGAATTCGCCTTTTGGCGAAGTGATCCGATCCGTGCGCGATAACGAACAGCGCGCCCGGTCGTTGGGCTACTCCACCTCGCGCTACAAGCTGCTGGCGTTTACGTTGTCGGCGTCGGTGGCGGGCCTGGCGGGCGGCTTGAAAGTGCTGGTGTTTGGCGTGGCCTCGCTGACGGACGTGCATTGGCACGCCAACGGTGAAGTGGTGCTGATGGCGCTGCTGGGCGGCATCGGCACCGTGTTTGGCCCCTTGGTCGGCGCCTTCACCTTTGTGTCGCTGCAAAACTATCTGGCGCCGCTGGGTTCCTGGGTGTTGATCGTGCAGGGCGCGATCTTTGTCTTGTGCGTGCTGCTGTTTCGAGACGGCATCATGGGGTTGGTGTCGCGGGCCTGG
>CAJYKY010000545.1 GCA_913775005.1 uncultured Achromobacter sp. | reverse complement strand
CAAGCGCGCAGCATCGGGCGCGAGAGCGGGCGCAACCCCACCCTGCCCCTTGGCGCTTGCTGACGGCGGCGCATCGACGCCGCCGCCCGCCGCCATGGCCTGCGTCGCCCACAGCAGGACGCCGGCGGCATGAAGCCGCCACCGTGTTGGCGCCCGCCGCCCGCGCCGCGTCATGGCTTTGGCGGCGCCTTCGAGGCGGCCGGCGGCTTGGCCATTCCCACGATCACCGATGTCGTGCAGTGGAAGATCGATGACTCGTTGGACATGCACCAGTTCACGTCGTTATGCAGGAACATCTGATACCCCGGCCGTTCGCGTTCGGCCGAGGCGCACATGCATTTGCCGCAAGCCGCCTTGCCGCAGCAGTCGTTGTAGCTGATGAGATAGTCTTTTCCGTCCAGCGGGTTGTGGCAGGTGCCCACCCACGACACCGCGGATGGCGACGTGCCTGGCGGGCAAGAGGTCATGCTGCCGCCGCAGCACGAACATAGAAAACCGTCCACCGCGCAGTAGCGCCAGTAGTCGCAGGCCGTGTCATCCATCTGCGGCTTTTTATCGGCCGCGGGCGCGGAACGCGCGACCGGCAGCACAGGGACCAGGAAGGCCGTCCCCACCAGCAGTTTTCCGATACGGTTGAGCACACTGCGCCGGGACGTCGCGTGCGCAACGGAGCGCGTGGCGCGCTCACTCAATTTATCCAGCCAATGCATTGCCGCTCTCCTTGCGAGAAATACGGGTCTCTTCCAGCGTCGCGGCGGCCAGGAAGTCTTGCACCGACGCCACGCCCAGCTCCTTGGCCGTGAACAGGCTTTCCAGCTGCTCGCGGGAATTGATCAGCCCTTTCGCGCGCAAGGTACCGGTTTCGTCCATCAAGACCGCGTACGGCAGTTTGCTGATCTGGAACTTCATGCCCAGCTCGGTGGACAGCACATACGGAAACCGCTCCAGCCCCGCCTGTTTGTAGAAAGCCAGGTGGTCGGGCATTTCGCCATCGCTGGCCAGCACGATGCGCAGCCACGCGCTTTCGGTGCTGGCCACCGACTTCAGAATGGGCAGCAGCTTCTTGCACACCGGGCAGGTGGGCGACAGAAAGAACAGCAGCTGGCTGTGCTGCCCGCGCTCGCCAATGGTGATGCGGCGGCCCAGCAGATCGGGCAAGGCGAAACGCGGCGCGGGTTCGCCCACGGCGGGTCCCTTGTCCATCGTCAGCGCGCCCATCGGCGCCACGCGTTCGTACAGCACGCCGATCTGACGGGACAGAGCCAGGATGACCAGCACCAGGCACAGCACCACGCCCCACAGCAGAAAATTGGAAATGATCAAGGCATCCATATGAAACTCCTTCAAAGATTCCGCAGCTTGAGATGCGAGGCCAACAGGTAATTGGCGGTGAAGTACAGCGCCACGGCGGTCGTGGACAGCCCGAAGACGGCGGCGGCATCCGCCCATTGCAAGGCGCGCGACGGACCCGTGGCAGCGGTCAACGCAGGCAGCGCCCACAAGCCCAGGACGGCGTTGCGCAGCACCAGCCACCACGTCAGCCCCCCGCCCTGTCCCGCCGGGCCGCCGCAACCGCAATCCATATCGCGATGCCCACGCGCCAGGTTGTACGCCAGGCCCAACGTGGCCAAGGCCAACACCGCAAGGGCCAGCACCGCGCCGCGCGCCTGCCAGCCGGGCATCAGCAACAAGACGCCCGCCGCAATCTCCGCCAGGACGAAGACGCGGGCAAACAGGCCGTGCCAGCCCAAGGGCAAGATGCCATAAGCCTTGACGATCGCCGAGAAGCCCGCCATGTCCTTCGCCTTATCCAGCGCGCCCAACCACAGCACGCAGGCAAGCGCGGCGCTGGCGCCATACACCAGAACCGGATCGTTCATTGCGCGCCTCCCTTCGGTTGCGGCTCCACTTGCAGCGCGGTTTCACCGGCCGCCTGGATGGTGCGCTGGAACACCGGCGCGACCGGCGTCGCATCGAAAATGCTGACGTTGCCGCCGTCGATGGTGAAGAGGCGCGGCTTGTCGTCCTGCGACACCGACATCGACAAGGTGTCTTTGCCCGGCACGCGCGCGATGCGCTTGTGCGTGGCCAGGTCATAGACCCAGATCTCGGCAGCCGGCGTCTTGTGCGACCCCTCTTTGCCATCGGGGTGCATACCCACGTACAGGCGCTTGTTGGCCTGGTTGATCGCCAGCAGGTTGTAGCCGCCGGGCCGCCAGCCACGGTCTTTGCCCGACGCGTCCAGCAATGACCACGGCGTGCCGAAGGTGACTTCCTTGCCGCTGAAGTCGGCGCTGTAGACGTTCCCGTTGTAGGACACGAAGTAAAAGGTGTCGCCCAGGTTTTCCGTGTGCGTGAAGATGGGATCTTTTTCCAGCTCGAACATCGGCTTGCTGCGATGCTGCCCGGCCAGCTTGCCGGCTTCGTCCAGGTCTACCGTCAGCAAGGCGCCGTCGCCGCAGATCGTGGCGAAGCTGCGCGGGCGCGACGGCAAGGGAATGACGCTCCAACATCCCGCCGCCGCCGTGATCTCATCGGCGAACTGGCGCGTCTTCAAGTCCACTACCGTGACCGATGTGGCGGGCGTGGCGTTCTGCACGAACAGCAAAGTGCCGTCGCTGCTCTGGCGCAGGTAGTTGCGGTAATTGAGCGCCTGCGCACGCTTTTGCGGGATAGGCACTTCGAACTTGGGCGTCAGTGTTTCGGCGTCCCAGGCTTCGATGACGTCGGTGCGCTTGCCGCGATTCAAGCGTTCGTAATAGGTCGTCATGACGTAGATGTCACGGCCGTCTGCCGACACGGTCATGTGGCCGTTGAACGACGTCGGCACCATGCCCAGAAACTTGCCGGAATCCCCGTCATAGAGGTTGACGCGGCTGTCGACCAGGTGGTTGAAGGCCGCGTCCATCACGTACAGGCGATGCGGCGTTGCCGGCGGCAAGCGGGCGCCGCCCTTCAGTTCTTCTATGGGCAGGTCCGCTCGCGCCGTGCCCATGGCGCTGGCCAAGGCGGCGCACAGCAGCCACCCTGCGGCCCGCGACGCGCGTGCGGGGGATCGAAGCGCAATCATCGATAGTCTCCTGGTGTCATGATCCAAGCGCCTAGAACGCATAGACGTAGCGTAGTTGCACGCCACGCATCCGAGGCCCGTTTTCGACTTTCAAGTCGTGGATGTACTGCATTTGAATCTGGTTGGCGTCGTTGATCTGATGCGTCAGTTCCACGGCCAGCTGATGGTTGCGCGCCCGCGTGGCCACGGTTTCACCCGACGAAGTTTCCCGCCCGCCGGTCTCGTAGCGATAGCGGATGCCGGTGTAGGTATCGGGCGTAGGGTTGGTCGATGCCAGCGCGAAGAATCGGAACGACGGATCCTTCTTCAAGGTCTGGCCGTACCAGTCGCTGTTGCGGCCGTAGATTTCCACTTCGGCAATCGCTTCCAGAAACGTGGATTCGCCCACGCCTTTGACAAAGGAAAAGTCCTGGATGGTGGACCAGCGGTTCTTGCCGGGCGACACGTCGGGGCGGGATCCGTCATAGCGCCCCACCGGCGCCACGATGAACGGTTCCCAGGCAAACCAGGTCTTGGTCTGTTCGTTGTTGTAGAGCCAGATCGCCGAGCCCAAGGTCACATCGCCGATGCCGGTCTGGTGATCGCCTGGCATGCCGGGCAGGTCCAGCGACGTCCGGTACATCGGCACGATGAACTCCAGCTGCACGGTCTTGCCGTAGAAATCCCGGTAGTGCATCTGGCGATACACCAGCGCATTCACGTCGACGGACGCGCCATCGACGCGTTTGCCCTCTGAATACAGCCCCGACGACCGCAAACCCGCCAGGTATCCGGCGACGATATTGGTGCCCACCGGCGCGGGAATCCAGTCGCGCGCGCTGGGGTCGCCCGCCCACGCCGGCTGCGTTGCGCCCGCCCATGCCAGCACCAGCGCGGCGCTGGCGCGCGCGCGGCCTCGTGTTTTGCCTGCCATCCACTTCCCCTTGATCTTGCGCGGGCGCAGCCGCCGGTATGCCCCGGCTTGGGTCAACGCCCCCGCTGTTCTAGTACGCGATGCAAACGGACTTCTTCTCCAGGTACATCTCCAGCACCGCGCGGCCATGTTCGCGGCCGATGCCGGATTGCTTGAACCCGCCAAATGGCATGTTGGGGTCAAGCATGTTGTGCGTATTGACCCAGACCGTGCCCGCATCGATGCGTGGAATCAGGCGCTGTACGCGGGTCAGGTCATTGCTCCAGATACTGGCACCCAGGCCGAAAGCGCTGTCGTTGGCGAGCCGCACGGCGTCGTCCAGCGTGTCGAACGGCTGCGCCACAACGACCGGGCCGAAGATTTCTTCCTGCGCGATGCGCGCGCCCGGCGGCACATCGGCAAACACGGTGGGTTGCACGAAATAGCCTTCGCCGTCCCCTGCACCGCCCCCAGCCAGCACCCGCCCGCCTTCCTGGCGGCCAATGCCGATGTAGTCCATGACGCGCTGCTGATGGCGTGCAGAAATCAACGGGCCGATCTGCGTGTCCACGTTAAAACCGGAACCCAGTTTCAGGCTGGCGGCCACATCGGCCAGGCCCTGCGCCACCTTGGGATACAAGGCCCGCTGCACATACAGCCGTGATCCGGCCGTGCACACTTGCCCCTGGTTGAAGAAGATGGCGGCGGCGGCGCCCTGCACGGCGCGGTCTACATCGCAGTCGTCCAGCACAATCACCGGCGACTTGCCGCCCAGTTCCAGCGACACACGCTTCATGTCGTCCATGGCGGCGCGGCCGATCAGTTTGCCGACCTCGGTAGACCCGGTGAACGCGATCTTGTCGATGTCCGGATGCGCCACCAGCGCCGCACCGGCCGTCTCGCCCCGGCCCGTGATCACGTTGACGACGCCGGGCGGAAAGCCCGCCTCCAGCACCAGCTCGGCCAGGCGCAACGCCGTCAGCGGCGTTTCTTCCGCCGGCTTGAGCACGACGGTGCAACCGGCGGCCAAGGCCGGCGCGATCTTCCAGATCGCCATCAACAGCGGAAAATTCCAGGGGATGATCGCGCCCACCACACCAACGGCTTGCGGCAAGGTGTAGGCGCTGTACTGCACGCCCGGCGGAAAGGGAATCGACAGGGACAGCGTGTCGCCTGAAATCTTGGTAGCCCAGCCGGCCATGTAGCGCAGCCACTGCGCGCCTGCGCCCACTTCCAACCCTTGGGCAATACCCAGGAGCTTGCCGTTGTTCAGCGTTTCCAGGCGCGCCAGCTCGTCACCGTGCTGCTCCAGCAGATCAGCAAGCTTGAGCAGCAGGCGTTCGCGGCCAGCGGGCAGCATGTCGTGCCACGGGCCAGACGCAAACGCACGCCGCGCCGCCTTGACGGCCATATCCACCTGCTGCGGGCCAGCATCGGGCTGGTGCGCAATGATTTGCCCGGTTGCCGGGTCATAGACGGGAATCGGCTGGCCCTGGCCTTGCTTGACGGGCTGCCCGTCGATCAGCATGCATTCCCTGATGGCGTTCAGTTCAGGCCGGCCGGCCTCGGCAGTCAGGGGCTGGGTGGAGGAACCGGGGGTAGACGACGCGCTTGGGAAAGACATCCGACGCTCCAACGAAAAGGGTGGAGCCAGAATAGCAACGGCGTTTCCTGCTGGCTTGTCGGGCCGTGCATGGGAATTGGTCATTCTGCGCACAGCGGCGCGCAGCAAAAAGGCCAGGCAGCCTCCGCGTGTGGAGTCTGCCTGGCCTGGTGCGGCCAAGGGTCTGGCCGAGGAATCTTGCGGACGGTTTAGTCCAGCATCAGCACCGTGGCGCCGGTGGTCTTGCGCGAGGCCAGCGCGGTCTGCGCTTCACCCGCTTGATCCAGGCCGTAGCGCTGGTCGATGCGAACCTTGATCTTCTTCTTCAGGAC
>CAJYKY010000544.1 GCA_913775005.1 uncultured Achromobacter sp. | reverse complement strand
GCGTTGCGCGCGAAATCGCCCGACCCGCCGATGCCATTCATCATGTGCGTGCCACCGACGTGCGTGGAATTCACATTACCGTAGATATCGAATTCCAAGGCCGTGTTGATGGCGATGATGCCCAGGCGACGCACGATTTCCGGCGCGTTGCTGATTTCCTGCGGACGCAGCACGATGCGTTCGCGGTAATGCTCCATATTGGCCAGAATCTTGTCGTACACCGGCTTTGACACGGTGATTGACGATGCCGATGCGAACGCAAGCTTGCCTTGATCCAGCAATTCGATAGCGCTGTCTTGCAGCACTTCGGAATACATCGTCAGCTTGTCGAAGTCCGACGATTCAAAGCCGTGCAAGACGGCGTTGGCAATGGTGCCGATGCCCGCTTGCAAAGGCAGCAGCTCGTTCGTCAAGCGGCCAGCGTCCACCTCGCCACGCAGGAACGTGTTGATGTGCGCGGCGATGGCGTTCGTGTCGTCGTCCGGCGGCAAGGCGTTGGACGGGCTGTCGGGTTCGTGCGTGATGACGATGGCGGCAATCTTCGCCGGGTCCACCTCAATAAAGGGCTGGCCGATGCGCTGGTCCACCGACACCAGGCCGATAGGCTGCCGCATCGGGCGCTGCTCGGGCACGTAGATATCGTGCAGCCCTTCAATGGCGGCCGGCACACTCATGTTCAGTTCAACAATGATCTTGTCTGCCTGCTGCACGAACGACGCCGAGTTGCCGACCGACATCGTCGGCACAATCGCGCCCGTCTCGGTGATGGCCGCGGCCTCGATGATGGCGACGTTGACGGGTCCGATGTGTCCCGCGCGCAGTTGCTCCACGGTTTCGGACAAGTGCTGATCAATGAACGCGATCTCGCCCTGATTGATCTTGCGGCGCAACGTCGTATCCACCTGGAACGGCATGCGACGCGCCAAGGCATTCGCTTGCGCCAGCATCTTGTCGGTGTCGTGGCCCAGCGATGCGCCCGTGATCAGCGTGATCGACAAGGGTTCGCGCTCGGCACGGCTGGCCAGCGCCGCCGGCACGGACTTACAGTCCCCCGCGCGGGTGAAACCGCTCATGCCGACGGTCATGCCGTCCTGAATCAACAGGGCCGCCTGATCGGCGGATGTGATTTTGGCGTGCAGCCCAGGATGGCGAATACGGTCGTGGTGCATGTTGTCTCCTAATATTTTCGGCAGTATAGGAACGCCGGCTCAAATCTCGTAATGACTTAAAATCATTCAATCCAGTCGTTTTTTTCATGATTTGAACCGTGGCGCGGCCTGCGCCCAGGAGCCCCCGCCATGGATGTGCGCGCATTGCGGTACTTTGTTGAGACCGTTCGGCATGCCAGCTTCACGCAGGCAGCCAAGACGCTGTTTGTCACGCAGTCCACCGTCAGCAAGATGATCCGGCAACTGGAAGAAGAGGCCGGCACGCCGCTGCTGGTCCGGGACGGCCACACCGCGCGCCCCACGGATACGGGCCGGGTCATGTACCAGCGCGGGTTGCAGGTGCTGGAAACGATGCGCCAGCTGTCCGAGGAATTGCGCCAGACCGCCGACGTGCAACGCGGCGCGCTGGAAGTCGGCATTCCACCGATGATCAACCTGCTGTTCACGCCGGTGGTCAAACGCTTTCGGGAACTGCATCCGGGCATCCACCTGACCTTGCGTGAAGGCACAGGCCAGGCGGTTGAAAACCTGGTGGCCAATGGCGAGTTGGAAGTGGGCGCCACCATTCTGCCCATCGCCCCCGAGGGCGGCCTGGCGGCGCAGCCGTTTGGCCGTTATCCGATCTGGGTGATCGGCCCGCCCGACGCGCCCTGGGCAGGCAAGACCTCATTGCCCCTGACCGCCCTGCGCGACACGCGGCTGCTGATTCCTACCGACGACTTCGCCATCACCCGGCGCTTGCGGCAAGCCTTTGCCGACGCGGGGTTCCAACCCAGCATCGCGGCGCAAAGCGCGCACTGGGATTTTCTGGTGGCCATGGCCTCCGCCGGGCTGGGGGTGGCGTTGCTGCCCGAACCCCTGATGCAGCGGATGAAAACGCGCGGCCTTAGCACCGCCAAGCTGGCCAGGTCGGGCATGCAATGGGAGGTGGGCCATATCTGGCAGCAGTCAGGCTACCTGTCGTTTGCCGCCCGGGCCTGGCTGCAAGTATGCGATGCGGTTTTGGGCGGCCCCTCAGTCAAAAAACCGGGGACGAAGCGCTAGTTTTTGTTGCAACGCCAGGGGCCGCGCCGCGTTATGCTGCCGCCTCGAAGCGAGTGTCTCGCCCCTGGAATATGAATTCAATCCACCTGCACCTGTTCCTTTACGTCCGCCGTCTGCGCATGCCGGCTGTTGCGGCGTTTTTGGCAGCCTTGCTGCTATCGCTGTGCCTCGCGCCCGCCTTCGCGGCGCCCCCCGCCACGCCCGCCGACATCGAGGCCAGCCTGGCCACCGCGCGCAAGCAGATCGACGACATCCGCAAGCGCATCGCCGATGAAACCGACGACGCGGCGCTGGTGCAACAGCGCGG
>CAJYKY010000543.1 GCA_913775005.1 uncultured Achromobacter sp. | reverse complement strand
AATCATGCAGTCCAACGCAGCTACCGCACTTCAACCCGACGCCGCTCTTGCGCGCGCCATGTATGACCTGGGCCACAGCACGGTCTTCGCCGCCCGCACCGATCCGCGCTTTTCCTACTGCATGTATGTGCCGCCGCACATCGACACCGCCAAGCATCCGATGGAGCTGGTCGTCATCATGCATGGCACGGGCCGCGCCTTTGTGGAGTACCGCGATGCCTTCGCGGAGTTCGCGCGCTGGAACGACTGCATCGTGCTGTGCCCGCTGTTTCCCGTCGGCCCGCTGGGCGATGGCAATCGCGACGGCTTCAAGCAGCTGCGCGAAGGCGACATCCGCTATGACGACATCCTGCTCGACATGGTGGCTGAAGTGGGCGAGAAGTTCGGCCGCACGTTCAAGACGTTTGGCCTGTTCGGCTATTCCGGCGGTGGCCAGTTCGTGAACCGGTTTGCGTACCTGCACCCCGAGCGCCTGTGGGCCGTGTCGATCGGCGCGCCGGGTTCCGTCACGCTGCTGGATCCGAGCCAGGACTGGTGGGTGGGCGTGCGCAACGCCGAGGCCCGCTTTGGCAAGCGCATCGACATCGACGCGCTCAAGCAGGTGGCGGTGCACATGATCGTAGGCAAGGCCGATCTGGAAACCTGGGAAATCACGCACCGCGAGGGTGGCAAGTTCTACATGCCGGGCGCCAACGACGCCGGCAAGACGCGCCCCGAGCGCCTGGAATCGCTGCGCCGCTCCTTCGAAGCCGCAGGGGTGAAGGCGGTGCTGGACGTGGTGGACAACGTGCCGCACGACGGCCTGAAGTGTGTGGGCCACGTGCAAGACTTCCTGGCGGACGCCCTACGCAAATTGCGACATGCGAACCACTGAGCGATAGGAGACGGCCATGCTGCGTTTTGCGCTATCCCGAATTGTCATGGCCGTGCCGACTCTGCTGATCGTGGCGGTGGCGGTGTTCGTGATGATCCGGCTGATTCCGGGCGACCCCGCCCAACTGTTGCTGGGCGATCTGGCCACGCCGGCCGCGCTGGCGGACCTGCGCGCGCGCCTGGGGCTGGACCAGACCTGGCTGACCCAGTTCGGCATCTGGTTCGGCAACATGCTGCACGGGGATCTGGGGGCGTCCATCAACACCGGCCAGCCCGTGCTGCCGCTGGTGTGGGACCGTTTCCTGATCAGCGGCCGCGTGGTGCTGGTGGCGGTGCTGTTCGCCGCGCTGGTTGCCGTGCCGGCCGGCATGATCGCGGCGTGGAAGCAGAACAAATGGCCCGACCTGTTCCTGGTGGGATCGGCCACGCTGCTCGTCTCCATCCCCACGTTCTGGCTGGGCCTGTTGCTGCTGATCTTCTTCGGCCTGAAGCTGCAATGGCTGCCGGTGGTGGGCTATGTGTCGATCGGCGAAGACTGGAAGGCGGGGCTGCTTTATCTGGCCATGCCGATCCTGACGCTGTTCCTGCACGAGATCGGCGTGCTGATGCGCATGGCGCGCGCCAGCACGCTGGAAGTGCTGCGGCTGGACTACATCACCCACGCGCGCGCCAAGGGTCTGTCGGAATCGGCGGTGCTGATGCGCCACGCGTTCCGCAATGCCTTTGGCCCCACCTGGACCCTGATCGGCCTGGTGCTGGGCAACCTGCTGGGCGGCATTGCCGTGGTGGAAACCGTGTTCACGATACCGGGCCTGGGCCGGCTGCTGGTGGATTCGATCTTCGCGCGCGACTACCCCGTCATCCAGGGCTGTCTGCTGTTTGTGGGGGTGGTGTACGTGATTGTGAATCTGCTCATCGACCTGTGCTATCCCATCTTCGACCCGAGAGTGACTGCTGAATGAAAAAGCCAATTGCAGCCAACGCGCTCCTGGGCGGCCTGATCGTGGGAGCGATGCTCATCGCGGCGATCATGGGCGCCTTCTGGACCCCGCATGACCCGCTGAAGATCAACTTCATCGCACGCCTGAAGCCGCCCGGCGGCGACTTCCTGCTGGGCACCGACGAATTTGGCCGCGACGAGCTGTCGCGCCTGTTGGCCGGCGCATCCAGCAGCGTCTGGATCAGCCTGTTGACGGTGACCTTCGCCATCGTGGCCGGCACCGCCATAGGCACGCTGACCGGCTTCGTGCGCGGCTGGACCGACCGCATCATCATGGCCTTCAACAATGCGCTGCTGGCGTTTCCCGGCCTGCTCCTGGCGCTGGGCCTGCTTGCCGTGGTGGGCGCGAACAAGTACGGCATCATCCTGGCGCTGGGCCTGGCGTATACGCCTTCGGTCACGCGCATCGTGCGCGGCACGGTGTTGTCGCTGCGTGAAAAAGAGTTCATCGAATCGTCCCGCGTGCTGGGCAATTCCGAGCTCTACACAATGTTCCGCCACGTGCTGCCCAACTGCGTGGCGCCGCTGACGGTGCTGGCCACGTCCATGTTCGGCTGGGTGATCCTGGCCGAAAGCGCGCTGTCCTTTCTGGGTTTGGGCGTGCCGCCACCGGCCCCCACCTGGGGCAACATGCTGGCCGCCGCGCGTCCGTTCATGGCGCAGGCGTCGTACCTATCCATTCTTCCCGGCCTGGCCATTGCGCTCGCGCTGCTGGGGATCAACCTGCTGGGCGATGCGGTGCGAGACCGTCTCGATCCCCGCATGAGGGGCGTGCAATGAGCGCACTGGTAACCGTATCCAACTTGACGCTGACCGTCGGCCCCGGCGGGCGCGAGATCGTCAGCGGCGTGTCCTTCGACGTAGCGCCCGGTGAAATGGTCGGCATCGTTGGGGAATCCGGCAGCGGCAAGACGCAGGCCGCGCGCGCCATCATGGGGTTGACGCCCGCGCCGCTGGTGGTGGCGGGCGGGTCCATCCTGTTTGAAGGCGTAAGATCGGAAGAGCACACGTCGAACTC
>CAJYKY010000542.1 GCA_913775005.1 uncultured Achromobacter sp. | reverse complement strand
CTATGTCGACGCGCCGCCGTTCTCCGGCGAATGGTGGGGAACGGGCCGCTATGGCGAGATCGATGACGACGGCTATCTCTATTTGCTGGATCGCGCAAGCCCGACCATCGTCGCATCCCCGCGCGCGGGCGTTACGCAGGCGGGCGCCGAACGCGCGCTGTTGGATACCTCGCTGTTCATGCAGGCGGTGGTGTTCGCCAAGCCGCGTATCGGCTGCTGCGCGGTGCTGTGGCCAATTGGTCAAGGCATGTCCGACGCCGAGATCCAGGCCGCCGTAGACCGCTGCAACGCGCGGCTGGACGCGCATTCACAGGTCACGCGATGGACGCGTGCCAAAGCACCCTTTTCGTTTGTGTCGGGGCTGGCGACGTCTCGCGGGCGCCCGCGCCGTTCGATGATCCTGCGCGTGCACGATCACGAGTTCAATGAAGTTGATGCGGATGATGCGCCCTTGGAAGCCTTGCGTGCCGACGGTTAAGTGCGGGCTTTGACGGGTTGCGCGCCGACGTGAAAACGCGGCGCGCTTTTTTTTCGTCATCGTCAAATCAGCGATATTCACAAATTCAAGACGATGACGAAAAAGCGCAATGCTCTGCCGCAATTCCTCAAAGTTATTTCTTGAATTTACCGTTCTTAACTATTGAGCGCGTAACCGCCAGCGCTGGCCCTTCGTATTTACAGCTATGGGCCGCTCGTTCTCATTCTTTTGTCCGGCTCCATACGAGTGACTTCACGACATGGGAAGTTCAACCAGTTGGATGAGCAACAAGGGTAAGAACATGAGCACCATCGTAAGTAGCAGCGGCGGAACACGCCGGCACAGAAAAGACAGGCCAGCCAGCATGCGCGCGGTGGCCGCCACCGTCGTGTCGCTATTGCTTGCCGGCTGCGCAGTGCAGCCCAAGCAATTCGATGCCGCCGAAAACCGCGACCGCGCCGCTGATCTGATTGCACGATCCACCGCCGGACAGGAAGCCATCACCGGCCCCGTGGACTTGTATGAAGCCATGGCGCGCGCCATCAAATACAACCTGGACGTGCGCGTCGAAATGATGAGCGTGGCATTGGCGCAGCGCGAGCTGGACGTCAAGCACTACGACATGCTGCCCAAGTTTGTGGCGTCGTTGGATTACTCCGGCCGCAACAATTACTCAGGCGGCACGAGCCAGTCCCTGTTGACGGGCCAGACCTCGTTGGAGCCGTCGACCTCGTCCGACAAGAACGTGCTGCAAAGCAATCTACAGCTGAGCTGGGACGTGCTGGATTTTGGCTTGTCGTACGTGCGCGCCAAGCAGGCGGCTGACCGCGTCAACATGGCTGAAGAGCGCAAGCGCAAGGTCATGAACCGCTTGATCGAAGACGTGCGCACCGCGTACTGGCGCGCCGTCAGCGCAGAACGTCTGCTGGGCAAGATCCGCGAGCTGGAAACGGCCACGCAGACCGCGTTGGACCTGGCCGCCAAGCAGGACAAGATGGGCCTGACCGCGCCGCTTGCGCCGCTGAGCTATCAACGTGAAATGCTGGGCATCCGCCGCGACGTGCAGGCGCTGGGCCGTGAGCTGGGCGTGGCCAAGCAGCAGCTGGCCGCGTTGATGAACCTGCCGCCCAATACCCAATACACCATCGCCATGCCGCCGCCGATGCAGGCTAACGCGCCGCTGGCCTTGCCGGGTGTGGCCGACGACGCGACGGCGTGGTTGCAGATCGCCATCGAGAACCGGCCCGAGCTGCGCGAAGTGGCCTACCAGCTGCGTGCGAACGATCAGGAAAACACCGCTGCGCTGCTGCGCGCGTTGCCCAGCCTGAAGTTGTTTGGCGGTTTGAATGCCAGCACCAACAGCCTGCTCTACAACAGCAACTGGGTGGGCTGGGGCGCGATGGCCAGCTGGAATCTGCTGAACATTTTCCGCCTGCCTGCCGAGAAAGCGCAGATCAAGGCGGAAGGCGATGTGCTGGACCAGCGGCAGCTGGCCTTGACGACGGCGGTGGCGACGCAGGTGGAAGTCAGCCGCGCGCGTTACGCGTTGCGCCAGGATGAGCTGGACACCGCAAGGCGCTTCTACGACGTGCAGGCGCGCATTGAAGGGCAGATCGATTCGGGCTTCAAGGCCGAGAAGCTCAGCCGCCAGACCTTGATCCGCGAACAGATGAACACGCTGGTCGCGCGGGTGCGGTACGACCTGGCGCTGGCGGACCTTCAGAACGCCTACGCCAACGTCTTTGCGTCGCTGGGCATCGACCCGGTTGATACCTCGATGAGCACGTCTGACCCGGTGCCGGAGCTGGCGGGCAAGCTGCGCGGCATGTGGGAGGCCCGTAACGCGTATGCCGGCAACCAGCAGAACGCGCGCGTTGCGGCCGTTGAGGCCACGCGGAACGAGTCAGCACGGACCGAGTCAGCACGGATTGAACCAACACGGGTTGAACCAACACGGTGAGCCGGAAGTTTTTGCCGGCACGTTGAACCTAGGCGGGAGCCATCATGAACCCACTATCCTTTGTCTCGCTTGATGCCGGCTGGCGCCGCCGTGTGTGGCTGACGCCCTTGCTGCTGGCCTGTGCCGCCGCGTGGGGTGCCGATATGTCGGGCGCCGGTGCGTCGGGCGCCGGTGCGTCGGGCGCCGTTGCGTCGGCCGCCGCTGCCCCCGCCGACGGCGGCACGGCGCGCGGCGTGTTGCGTGCGACGGCCGAAGCAACCTTGTCGTCGTCGCTGTCCGAGAAAATCATGAGCATGCCGCTGCGCGAAGGCGAACGCTTCAAGCAGGGCGATGTGCTCGTCAGCTTTGACTGCCGCCGCCTGGAAGCGGAGCTGCGCGCAGCGCGCGCCGGTGCCGCCGTGGAAGCGCGCAACGCCAAGGTGCAGACTGAACTGCTGCGCATGGAAGCAACGGGGCGCGCCGATGCCGACATCGCGCGCTACAAGCAGCAGGAGCGCCAGGCGCAGGCCGAAGTCATCCAGGAAAGAATGGTCGACTGCAAAGTGATTGCGCCGTATTCGGGCAGCGTCGTCGAAACACTCGCGAAGCTGAACGAAACGCCGCCGCCCAACGAGAAGCTGATCTCGATTGTCAGCGACGGTCCGATGGAGCTGCACATGGTGGTGCCATCCAAGTGGCTGGCGTGGCTCAAGTCGGGATCCAACCTGGACTTCGTGGTGGACGAGACCGGCGATGTATTGCGGGCGAAGGTGACGCGCGTGTCGGCGGCGGTGGACGCGGTCAGCCAGACCGTCAAGATCGTGGCGCGCGTCGAGAAGGCGCCCGCAGGCGTGTTGCCGGGCATGAGCGGCCGCGCCACGCTGGACGGCGCGGGTGCAGCCACGCCGCTTGCGTCTGGCACCGCTGGCGATGCTGCCAACGCCGGCAACCCAGGCATCCCCGCCCCGGCCGATAAGCCCGCCATGGCCGCGCCGGCCAGCACCGCGACGTCTCCGGTGCCCGCTGTCTACCGCGTGCCGCCGGGCCGCGAGGGGCAGCCGCCTGCCGTCACGCCGATTCCGTCGCCGCCCAGCGCTGCGTCGCCACGCGTGCAGGTACGCGCGGACGTGCCCAAGACGCCGGCTGCCTACAGCGTGCCAACGCCGGGCGCATCTCGATAAGGTCGGAACCGGGGCAAGCGCGCGCGACTCCAGCGGCAGCGCGCCAGCCTTCGGCCATTGCGTAGTCAGGTTTAGGAGCGGCTTTCATGGCCCTTCATATGGCAAGTTCCCGCAGCGCGCCGGCTGATCCGGCCGCAGCAAGCAATGACGGCCGGCCGCGTGCGGCGTCCAACGCGGCGTCGGCTTCGCAAGCCGATCCGGCCAGCGGCACCGCCGCGCAGCTGATCCGGCTGGAAGGTGAGCTGCGCCGCTGCACCACGCGCGACGAGCTGTGGCAGCACCTGGCCAACGAGGCCATCGCGCTGCTGCCGTTCGGGCAAGCGCTGGTATTCGAAGGTGCGCTGGGTGCCCGCTGGCGGGTGGCCGCGATCTCGGGGCTGGCCAGCGTCAACCGCGATGCGCCGCTGGTGCGCTGGTACGAGAACTTGGTCACCGCGCTGTGCCGCCAAGCCGATGACCCCGCCAACGCGCTGGCTGTTCGCAGCATTGATGCGCACGCCTACGCCGACCCTGATGATCCGTGCTCGTCGGACGCCGTGCTCACCTTCCTGCTGTGGGTGCCGCTGGCCGATGGCGGGCAACGCCCGCAAGCCGGTTGGCTGCTGGCGCGTGATCAACCTTGGGAAGAGGCGCATCATCGTCTGGCGGCGCGGCTGGGCGGGGCGTATGCCCACGGCCTTAGCGCCATTGCCGGACGCGCCCGGCCGGCCCGGGGGCTGCGCCGCCATCGCGCCAAGTTCGTCGGGGCGCTGACGGTGCTGGCCGCCGCGCTGGCGTTCATCCACGTCCCGCTCACCACGCTGGCGCCGGTGGAAGTGACGCCGCAAGACCCCTTCGTGGTGACGGCAGCGTTGCCGGCAGTGGTGGAAGGCACGCTGGTCGCGCCCGGTGCGCAGGTGGCCGAAGGCGAACCGCTGGTGCAACTGGTCGATACCCAGCTGCGCAGCGACTTTGAAGTCGCCATGCAAAAGGTGGAAGTGGCGCGCGCCAAGGTGCTGCGGCTGCAACAGGCGGCGGTGTCCGACCCCACCGCAAAGCGCGAACTGGCCGTGGCGCAAAGCGAAGAGACGGTTGCGGTGGCAGAGCGCGACTACGCGCGTGCCATGTTGGCCAAGGCGGTGTTGCGCGCGCCGCAGGCGGGCGTCGCCTTGTACGGCGATCCCCGAGATTGGCTGGGCCGCCCCGTGGCCGTGGGCGAAGCCATCATGCGCGTGGCCGACCCGAACCGCGTGCAATATCAGCTGAAGGTGCCGGTGGCTGATTCGGTCAACCTGCATGAAGGCGCGGCGGTGCGCGTATTCCTGGATGCCGCGCCGCTGGACCCGCTGGATGCCGAGATCGTGCGCGTGGCGTATCGCGCGGAATCCGACGCGGCCGGTGTCGCCAGCTACACCGTGCTTGCGCGCGTCAACGACCCCACTGCCGCGCCCGAACGGCTGGGCCTGCGCGGCACGGCAAGAGTCTATGGCGAGCCGGTATCGCTGTTCTATTACCTGCTGCGGCGGCCGATCACCGCGTTGCGCCAATGGACGGGAGTCTGACGCCATGACCGCCACCACGATGCAGTTCGGCGAACCTGCCCCCAGCCTGGATGAACGCGTGCTGCCGCCGCTGCGGCAGGACTTGCGCCTGATCCGCGACCAGGGCGGCCGCCGCGCGGGTGAATGGAGCGGCAGCTGGCGCATCCATGACCCGGCCGCGCAACGCTTCTTCGCCATCGACCAGGACACCGTCAGCATGCTGGCGCAATGGCATGAAGGCACGGTGGGCGCGCTGCGGCAGGCGCTGCTGCGTACGGCCGGGCACGCGCCCGACGATCAGAAAATCCTGATGCTGATCGACTTCCTGCAACGCCACGAACTGCTGGCGCCGCAGCCCGTGGACACCTACGCGCGGGTGCGCCAGCAACGCGTGGGGCAGCAGCGTTCGCTGACGACGCGGCTGCTGCACAGCTACCTGTTCTTCAAGGTGCCTCTGGCGCGCCCCGACGCCTTTCTGCGCCGTACGCTGCCGTGGGTGGCGCTGTGCTTCACGCGCACGTTCTGGCTGATGGTGGCGTTGCTGGCTGCGTTGAGCCTGTACCTGGTGTCACGCCAGTGGGACGCCTTTCTGCACACGTTTCCCGACATGTTCACCGCCACCGGGCTGATCGCGTATGGCCTCAGCCTGGCCTTCGTAAAAACGCTGCACGAGCTTGGCCATGGCTACACCGCCGTGCGGCTGGGGTCGCGCGTGACCACGATGGGCGTGGCCTTTGTGGTGATGACGCCCATCCTGTACACCGACACGACCGACGCGTGGCGTCTGCCCCGACGCCAACGCGTCCTGATCGATGGCGCCGGCATGGCGGTGGAACTGGTGGTGGCTGTGCTGGCCACGCTGGCCTGGGTGTTCGTGCCCGACGGCGCCTGCCGCAATGTCGCCTTCGCGCTGGCCACCACGGGCTGGGTGCTGAGCCTGGCGGTGAACCTGAACCCCTTGATGCGCTTCGACGGCTACTACCTGTTCAGTGACCTGATCGGCATCCCGGGCTTGCAGGACCGCTCGTTTTCCATGGCGCGCTGGTGGATGCGCGAACGCCTGTTTGGCTATGGCGACGACCAGCCCGAACCCACCTATGGCCACACGCGCATTCTGCTCATCGGCTTTGCCTACGCCACGTGGATCTACCGCTTCTTCCTGTTTCTGGGCATTGCGCTGCTGGTCTATCACTACTTCTTCAAGATCCTTGGCCTGTTCCTGTTCGCCGTGGAAATCGGTTGGTTCATCGTGATGCCCATCTGGCGTGAGATGAAGGTGTGGGTCAGGCGGCGCCACGAAGCGGGCCGTCAGGCGTTCGTGACGCTGGGCGTGCTGGGGTTGCTGGCGGCGCTGTTGCTGGTGCCGCTGCCCTACACCGTGCGCATTCCTGCCGTGCTGACGTCCACGCAGCAGGCGCCCGCGTTTGCGCCGCGCCCTGCCCGGCTGGATGCCGTGCGCGTGCATCAGGGGCAGACGGTGCGCGCCGGCGATGTGCTGATGGCGCTGAGCGCATCGGAAATCGAGCAGCAACTGGTCGGCGCCCGCGAGCGCGAACGCTTGATCAACGAACGGCTGGACCGTCGCAGCGCCGACCGCAAGGACTTGTCTGAATCCTTGACCCTGGCGCGCGAAGCGCAGCTGGAACGCGACCGCGCTGCCGGCTTCGAGCGCGAGCGCGACCGCCTGGCCGTGCGTGCGCCGATGGATGGCGTGGTGGTGGAGCTGGCGTTGGAGCTGTCGCCCGGCCGCTGGGTGGATGAAAAGACACGGCTGGCCATCGTGGCGGCGCCCGGCCGCCTGGAAGCGCGCGGCTACGTCCATGCCGATGACCTGCGCCGCATCCGCGAAGGCGACACCGGCCAGTTTGTGGACGAACAGCGCCTGGAACCGGCGCGCGCCATTCAGATATCGCGCGTCGGCGCGGCCGCCAACGACACGCTGGATAACTGGCTGTTGACGTCCGGCTACGGCGGCGAGGTGTCGGCGCGGCAATTCGAAGGCAGGTTGCGCGCCGAGCAAGCCGTGTTCGAGGTGGCGGCGGACGTCACCGACAGCTCGCGCAACGCGTCGCCGCTGACCGAGCTGCGCGGCGAAATGCAGATAAGGGGCGAACCCATCAGCCTGGCCGTCCGGCTGCTGCGCCGCGTGGCCAGCGTGTTGCTGCGCGAGGCCGGCGCATGAACGCCATTAACGAATCAAGGCGCGCATTGGGCGCGCCGCAGGAATGCAGGACGTTGCCATGGGCAATGCCTGTTCAAGTTGTAGCAAGAACTTCCGTGGCCGCAACGATGCGCCACGTTTCAGCGATCTCTGTGAGAGGTGTGCAGTGAAAAACTCATCCGCTACGCGTTTCGGCAAGAAGACCCCGCAATTTCCCGGCGCTCGCACCTTGGCGTCGCGGCTCTTCCTGCAAGCCCTGGAACCTCGCGTCCTGCTGGATGCGGCGGCCGCCAAGACCGCCAACGACGCGGCTCATGACGCCGCCAAGGCCGTGCCCGACACGCCGCCTGCGCAAGACACACAGGCGCACGCGGAATTGATCGCGGCGCTGGGTGCGGTCGAGCAGCACAAGTCGGCGCCCACCACGCCGGCGGCGGAGCATCACGAGGTCTACTTCATCGACCGGACTGTGGAGCAGGCGGATGTGCTGGCCAAGGCGCTGCCGGCAGGCGCCGAAGTGCACTACATCGAACCGGGCGTGGACGGCGTGCGCTTCATTGCCGACACGCTGAATGGCCGTCACGATGTGGATGCCATCCACATCCTCAGCCATGGCGAAGAAGGCACGCTGCAACTGGGCACGGCCACGCTGACGCTGGAATCCATACAAGGGCAATATCGGGCGGAACTGGCGCAGATCGGAACCGCGCTGAGCGCCGACGCCGATGTGCTGCTGTACGGCTGCGATTTCGGCAAGGGTGCAGACGGCGCGGCCGCAGTGCAGTCGCTGGCGACGATCACCGGCGCGGACGTGGCGGCGTCCACGGACTACACCGGCGCCACAGCGCTGGGTGGTGATTGGACGCTGGAACGCCAAAGCGGGTCGATCGAGGCCATGGCCGTGGCGGCGCAGGACTGGGCCCATTTGATGGCGCCGCCCGTGTTGGACAATTCGCAGGTGCTGACTTACACCGGGGTCGAAGATTCCGGCTTTCCGTCCGGCGCAGTGGGTACACTGATTTCCGCGTACACCGTCGGCCAGACCGACGCCGACCCGGGCGCACTCAAAGGCATCGCGCTGACGGCCGCCAACGCCAGCAATGGCACGTGGTGGTACACGCTGGATGGCGGCACGACCTGGAACCAGGTCGGCACGGTCAGCACGAGCAGCGCGCTGCTGTTGCCTGCGACGCCGAACGCGCGCATCTACTTCCAACCCGACTCCGACTTCAACGGCAGTGCAGGCAATGCGCTGACATTGCAGGCATGGGATCAGAGCGCAGGCACCGCCGGCGCTTTGGTCAATCCCAGCACAATCACCGGCGCGGTGTCGACCGCGTCGGACACGGTGGCGGTATCGATCACGGCAGTGAATGACTCGCCGGTGCTGGTGGCCGCCACCCGTAACCTGTCGACCATCAACGAAGACCTGAACACCAGCACGCCCGCGCCTGCTCCGACCGGCGCAGTGGGAACGTCCGTCAACAACTTCATCGGGTCCACCACCGATGTGGATAGCGGCGCGCTGACGGGCGTGGCCATCGTGGGGGCCGACACGTCCAACGGCACGTGGTGGTACTCCACCAACAACGGCACCAACTGGACGCAGATGAGTTCGGTGTCCGACAGCAGCGCGGTATTGCTCGTCAATAGTGGCAATTCGCGCGTGTATTTCCGCCCCAACGCCGACTACAACGGCACGGCCACCATCACCATCCGCGCCTGGGATCAGACCAGCGGCACGAATGGCGGCACGGCCAATACCAGCGTCAACGGCGGCATCACCGCTTACTCCAGCGCCACCAGCGCAGTCACCATCACGGTCAACGCGGTGGCCGATATCACGGCGGACACGGCGACCACCGCCGAAGACACGCCGGTCATCATCAACGTGCTGGCCAATGACACATTCGAGAACAGCGGCCGCGTGATCTCTGCCATCAACGGCACGGCCATCACCGTGGGCGGGGCGGCCGTTGCCGTCACCAATGGGTCGGTGGTGTTGAACGCCGACGGCACGCTGACCTTTACCCCGGGCGCGGATTATCCGGGTGCGGCAGCCTCGGGCAACGTGGTGTTTTCTTACACGGTCACGTCAGGCGGCGCCACCGAGACCGCCAACGTCACCGTCACCGTGACGCAGGTGCAGGATGCGCCGCGCATTGATCTGGACGGCTCCACCGCAGGTTCCAGCTACAGCACCACATACGATCAAAGCACGGTGTCGATCGGCAATCTGGTGTCCGTCACCGACCCCGAAGGCAACAACCTGGCGTCGATGACGATCACCCTGTCGGGCGCGACGGCGGCAGACACGCTGGCCCTGAACGGCACCGTCAGCGGCATCACCGCCAGCTACAACGCGGGCACCGGCGTGCTGACGCTGACCGGCAACACGACCGTGGCCAATTACCAGACGGCGCTGGGGCTCGTCACCTACACCACGACGTCCGGCGCCACGGCGGCGCGCACGATCTCGGTGCAGGCCACCTCCGGCACCGCGCCGACCGCATCGAACGTGGCCTTGGCGACCATAACGCCGCTGGATACCGATAGCGACGGCGTGGCCAACGTGGCCGATATCGACGACGACAACGACGGTGTCCTGGACATCAACGAAGCCGGCAGCACCGATAGCGACGGCATTCCTGATCGTCTGGATCTGGACAGCGACAACGATGGCATCACCGACAACATCGAAGCGCAGACCACGGCGGGCTATAAGCCGCCCAGCGGCCAGGGCGTGGCGATGGTCGACGTGGACCATGACGGCCTGGACGACCGCTATGACGCCGACACCACCAGCGTCAACAAGACCACGGCAGCGGCCAGCGTGGGCCTGACGCCGGTCGACTCCGATGGCGACGGCACGGCAGACCTGCGCGATGCCGACAGCGACAACGACGGCACGGCAGACGTAGCCGAGCGCGGCGACGGCCAAGCCACGTCCGTCACCAGCACCACCGACACCGACAGCGACGGCCTGCTCGACATCTTTGAGCACGGCACGCCCAGCGACGGTTATGCCGTAAACGATGGCGCGGTCGTCACCAGCGGCAGCGGCCTGGCCGCCACCGTCGTCAGTTTCAACCTGAGCGACAGCGACGGCGACATCCTTGCCAACGGCAGCAATGCGCAGGCGTTGAGCGCCGATCTGGACTGGCGCGACAACGTTGTGGGCATCGCCCCGCCGGTCGCGCAGGCGGATACGGCGACGGTGCTTGAAGACACGCCGCTGTCGGTCACCGCCGCAGCCGGTCTGCTGGCCAATGACACCTACAACCGCAGCGGCAGCATCACCGCCGCCAGCTATGACAGCAATGCCGATGGCACGCCAGACACGGCGATCACCTTGGGTGCGCCCACGACCTTGCTGCGCAACGGCGTGCCCACCGGCACCTTGACGTTGAATGCAGACGGCTCCTACACCTTCACGCCGGCCGCCAATTACGATTCTGCCGTTCCGCTGGTGCGCTACACGATCACCACGCCGGGCGGCAGTTCCAGCGCCAACCTCACGTTGTCCATCACCGCGGTCAATGACGCGCCCGTCCTGGCCGACACGACCCTGACCGTGGCGGCCGTCATGCCGACCAACGGCGCGCCGGTCGGCCAGGTGGGTATGTTGATTTCTGACTTGGTGGGCGGCGTTACCGACGTCGATACCGGCGCGCTCAAGGGCGTGGCCGTCACCGCCATCAGCAGTTCCGGCACGCTGTATTACTCCGTCGATAACGGCGCCAACTGGACGCAGGTTTCTACGCTGACCGAAGCCACGTCGCGGTTGCTCGCTGCCGATGGCGTGACACGCCTGTACTTCCGGCCCAACGTGGGCGTGGTAGGCAACGTGGCCAACGCGCTGACGATTCGGGCCTGGGACCGCAGCAGCGGCGTCAATGGCGCCACGGCCGATGCCTCTGTGCATGGCGGCGCCACGGCGTTCTCGGACGCGACAGACACCATACTGATGCAGGCAAACTCCGCGCCGGTGCTCAGCGTAGCACCGGTGCTGACCTATACGGGCAGCGAAGACGATGCCGCGCCGGTGGGCGCGGTGGGGCAGCTGATCTCCGCCTACACCGTAGGCATTACGGACCTGGACGCGGGCGCGCTCAAAGGCATCGCCCTGACCGCCGCCACGGCCACCAATGGCACGTGGTGGTACACGCTGGACGGCGGCACCACCTGGAACCTGGTGGGCACGGTCAGCGGAACCAGCGCGCTGCTGTTGTCCGACACGGCAAACTCGCGCATCTACTTCCAGCCCAACGCCAACTTCAATGGCAGCGCGGGCAACGCGCTGACCTTGCTGGCGTGGGACCAGACATCCGGCTCGGCGGGAACCAAGGTCAACCCCGGCACGTCTTCGGCTTTCTCGGCCTTGAGCGACACGGTGGCGGTGTCCGTGACGGCGGTCAATGACGCACCGGTGCTGGCTGCCGCGACCCGGACCCTCACAGCCATCACCGAAGACCTGAACGCCAGCGTGCCTGCGCCAGCGCCCACAGGCGCGGTGGGTACGTCGGTCAACAGCTTCATCGGCACCACTACCGATGTGGATGCGGGCGCACAGACCGGCATTGCCATCGTCGGCGCAGACACGAGCAACGGAACGTGGTGGTATTCGATCAACAACGGCACCAACTGGACGCAGATGAGTTCGGTGTCTGACAGCAGCGCAGTGTTGCTGGCCAACAGCGCCAATTCACGCGTGTACTTCCGTCCCAATGCGGACTACAACGGCACGGCAAGTCTTACCGTCCGAGCCTGGGACCAGACCAGCGGCACCAACGGCGGCACGGCCAACGCCAGCGTTAACGGCGGCATCACGGCCTATTCCAGTACGACTGGCGCGGTCACCATCAGCGTCAGTGCAGTAACGGATATTGTGGCCGACACGGCCACTACCGCCGAAGAGACGCCGGTGATCATCAACGTGCTGGCCAACGACACCTTCGAGAACAGCGGCCGCGTGATTACTGCCATCAACGGCTTGGCCATTACCGCAGGCGGGGCGGCGGTCAGTGTTGCGAACGGCTCGGTGGTGTTGAATGCCGATGGCACGCTCACGTTCACGCCGGGGCTGGACTACCCCGGCGCGGTGGCATCGGCGAACACCCTGTTCGCCTACACCGTCACGTCGGGCGGGGTGTCGGAGACCGCCAATGTCACCGTCACCGTAACGCAGGTGCAGGACGCGCCGCGTATCGACCTGGACGGGTCCACGGCGGGGTCCAACTACAGCACGAGCTACGATCAGAGCGCACTGGCTATCGGCAATCTGGTGTCGGTCACTGACCCCGAAGGCAACAACCTGGCGTCGATGACGGTCACCTTATCGGGCGCGACAGCAGCCGACACCCTGGCCCTGAACGG
>CAJYKY010000541.1 GCA_913775005.1 uncultured Achromobacter sp. | reverse complement strand
CAAACTCAAGTTCTTGCGCCACGTAGCTTAATGGTCGCCCCTCTGACAGCATTTCCATCGCCTTGAGCAATCGCCACTGCTGCCGCCAGCCTTGGTAATTCATTCCCGTCTCTTTGACGAATATCCGGCTAATCGTGCGCTCGCATGCGCCAACTTGTTGCGCTAGTTGACCGAGTCGGGGGGGCAGTTCACCCGTGCGCACCTTGTCCAGCCAATGGCTCAACCGCGGGTCTGAGGGAAACTGCAATGTCCAGTTTTCGCTACGCGCGGTCTGGATCTCTTCACAGAACACGGCGATAAGACTGGCCTGTTGCGTCTTGGGCATTTCCCAAGGCCAGAACGCCATCCTCTCGATGACTTCAAAGAACAGCGGATTCACTTCAATGATTTGCAGAGGTAGCGCTGGAAAGGGCAGCGTGGGCGAAAAGTACAGAGAGCGGTAAGCCATGACTCCGCGCATCACAGCGCGGTGGACGGTTCCTGCCGGGATCCACGCGGCGCGGCCCGGCGGAAGCAGGCACAGCGTCTTATCCAATTCAATCGTGACGCTTCCCGCCGCCGAAAAAAGCAGTTGATGGCGCAGATGGCTATGCCGTCCGGAATCGTGCAGACCAATATCGGAAGCAATCCCAATGACCGGGCCATCGTGGCTGTCCGGGTCAAACATGTCATCGGGATCAATTTTCATGGAATGTCCGATTTTTGATATACAAAGTCTTCGTTATGGTAATGAGACAGGCGCCAAATCGCAACAATGCTCCTCAAGCTACATATCGCTAAGGAGATTGAGATGGTTACGAGCACCCGGCCACACCTGTGGCACCTGACATTCCTGATTATGTTTCCCCAAGTGGTGGAAACGATTTACAGCCCCGCCTTACCCGGCATTGCTCAAGCGTTTCGCGTGAGCAGTGAGCGGGCGGCGCAGACGCTTTCGGTCTACTTTGTTGCCTTTGCCGTCGGCGTGGCGTTGTGGGGCTGGCTAAGCGACCGCATCGGCCGACGGCCGGCGATGATGCTTGGGCTGATTTGCTACGCAGCCGGCGCTGCAATGGCTATGGTGGCAAACGACTTTAGCGTCCTCTTGTTGGCACGCATGGTCGCCGCTATCGGCGCCGCTGCAGGGTCGGTTGTGGTGCAAACCATGCTGAGGGACAGCTATGAGTCCACCGCGCTAGCCCGCGTGTTTTCCGTGATGGGAGCCGCGCTGGCCGTTAGCCCGGTATTCGGTTTGGTAAGCGGAGGCTGGCTGGTCAGCCATTTTGGGCACACCGGCGTGTTTATGGCTTTGGTATTGCTGGCGACGGTATTGCTGGTACTCACAGCAATCGCGCTGCCGGAAACTCGGCCGGAAAACACCTCTAGCGTGCGTTTTACGGAACTGGCCTGCCGCATGGCGCGTGACGGCGAGCTTCGCAAAAACGCAATGCTGGTGGCGCTGCTAAACACGATGTTGTTCAGCTATTACAGCCTGGCCCCTTTCCTATTCGGGCAACTGGGCTGGAGCGCGACGGCATTCGGCTGGACAGGAGGCTTGCTAGCGCTGGCTTCACTGTCGGGCAGTCTTCTGAACCGGAAACTGCTGGCAACAGGCCAGTCTCCGGAGCGGCTGGTGCGTGATGCATGCACGCTGGCGCTGCTGTCTGGCGTTGCGGCATGGAGCTTGCAGCACTCGGCGTGGGTTCTTGTGCCGGTCACTGGGGTTGTGGTTGCCTATGGCATTGCCATCCCCAACGTGCTGAGCCAGGCGCTGCGTCATTATCGCGAGCAGGCTGGCGCTGCTGGCGCGCTGTTCGGCCTGAGCTACTACCTGTTGTTGGGCATCATGTTGGGACTTGCCGGCATGGTGCAGCAACTGGGACTGGTTCTGACCGTCTGCGCGTTAATCGCCTGGCTATTCAGCATGGCCCGTCGCTAGGCTGACCCGGCGGTTCGCTTTTCGAGCGCCTGCCGGGCGCTTGCCCTTCCCCTACAACCGGCACGAACCATCGTGGACGTGCCGGTTTCCTGCTTTCTCCCCACCCTCATGTAAAGTCTCAGCATCCCGACGCGCCGCACGCGTTCCATTCAAAACTGCCATTCCGCCCCCTGCGCAATGACGAAAACTCCCCTTCGGCAATACATCTTCGGCATCATCCTTTCCATCGCCTTGGCAAGCTGGCTGGCCGCGTTGGGGATTATTGCGGTCACCAGTCCAACGCTAGGCTGGGGCGTCATGGGGCTTATCGTGGCGGCGATATGGGTGGGGGGGCCGTTGGCGGCTCTGCTCATCATTACCTGGATCGTTTATCTCGTTCGTGACCGGGGGCAGATTCCCGGGCGGGTGAATGCGCTGCTATTTGTTCCCACGTTGTTGTCCGTGCTGATCTACCCCGTTTATGACGGCATTGAACAAGCGCGGCGTGATGGGTTCAGCGCTACGCATCCGGGGATTACCGAGGTGCATGTGAATTTTTCGGGCCGTGATTTGTGGGTGGACACGTCGCCCTATGCAAGCACGGGGTCCGGCGGCGGGCCAGACTTGCCCATGCGTGCAGACAACGCGCAGCGCTTTGCCGCATTTACGCGATATCCCCAGGGCACTAGCGGAGCCGGCAACAAGACTCCGTTTCCTTATGAAGGGTCGCGCTTGCGCAGCGATGTAGCGCAATACGTTTACCCGGCCGCTCCCCAGGAGTACCAGAGCGCGGCGCAGCCCTCTGCATCCACGCCCTCCTCTACACCGCTGACTCTCTTGCCCTACCCAAACCTGAAGCCGCTCACGTCTTCGCTGGGTCATTCCGAAGCGGCGCTGTTGCGCTATGTCTATTTCCACTACCCCGATCATGTCGACGTGGCGCCCGTGCTGGGCCGTTTGTCGGGCATGTCGGAGCAGCGGTACGAAGACAAGAAGCAAAAAGGTCTGGTGCTATTCACGGTGCACAACTACACGCCCAGCGCCATCGCACGGCTGGAGTTCAATGGGCAGACGCTGGATATCGGCGATCAGGCCATTGCATCCCTGACACCGCTGCCTGCTATTTGCGCGGACTATCCTCGGCCGACGGGCAACGCACTGATCGATATCGATCAATCGTTGCCCGTGCGTTGGCAAACGCTTGACGCGCCGCAGACCTGGCACGAAGCAACGTTGCGCGTGCCGGGTTTCGAGCAGCCTAAAGCCGTTGATGGCGAGTCGACATTGATGCAGGCCCAGCTTTACTTTCTGCCCGACGGCACCGTTCAAGCCGAACGCTTTGTGCGCGTGCAGTTACCCAAGGGCCAGATGGGCATCCGCACGACGGGCCTGCCCGCGCAGGCGGCCGCGTATGCAAGCTGCGGCAGCGCTTACAGCGCCTTCAATCCGCAAGCCGTGCAGCGGCTGAAATAATAAAATTGCGGCCGTAAACGCTACGGCCCCTTTCGCTACCGCGCAAAGCGTGTACCGTTGACAAAAATCATCATATTCACAGCATTGCTTCGGATAGGCTTATGCGCAACGTAAAAGGCAAGTCCTCGTCCACCACGGAAGGCTATTTTTTTTCTGATCAGATCGGCCACCTGCTGCGGCGTGTCTATCAGCGGCATACCGCTTTGTTCCAGCACTACATTCCCGACTCGCAGCTCACTGCCGCGCAGTTTGTCGTGTTGTGTTCGGTGCGGGACCATGGCGCGAGTTCGCTGGCGGATCTGGTCAAGGCTACGGTGATCGACCAGGCCACGGTCCGTGGGGTCGTAGACCGTTTGAAGCAGCGCGAGTTGGTGCAGGTGGATCATGACCCGGTTGACCGGCGCAAGGTTGTCATCAACCTCACGCCTGCCGGGCAGGCCCTGGTGCAAGAGATGGAACCGTTCGCCAAGCAGATTACTGAAACCACCTACGGCAATCTGAATCCGGCCGAGCGGCTGGCGCTGGATTTTCTGTTGACCAAAATGCTGAACGGCGACGAACCGGCATAAAGCCAGTCGCCGCCGTCAACACCGCTGCAACAGAAGGGGGGGAATTGCCCCCCGCCGCATTAATCCAACGCGCGGTTGCGCGACTCCACGTCCACCGACCAGATCGCGACGGCGCCCGCCAACAGCATGCTGGACAGCACCACCAGCGACAGCGTGAAGTGGCTGGTCATGATGGGCGCGATGATGGCCGGCGCAAACAGCCCGCCAAAACGTGCCACCGCACCCGCCATGCCCATGCCGCTGGCGCGCAGGTCGGTCGGGTAGACCTCGGGCGTGAAGGCGTATAGCGCGCCCCAGGTGCCCAACAACGAAAAGCTCATCAGCAAGGTGGACCCGATCACCACGGCGGGTGACGTGCCCAGGCTATACAGCATGCAGCCGACCGCGCTCAGAATCAGGAAGCCGACCAGCGTAGGCTTGCGGCCCCAGCGCTCAACCCCATAGGCAGACAGCGCAAAGCCGGGCAATTGCACCAGCGCCAGCAGCACCAGGAATTCCTGTCCGCGCATGAAGGCGAAGCCTTCGGTGCTGAGCTTGACCGGCAGGTAGACGAAGACACCGTAGTACGCGATGGAGATCAGCGCCCAGGCCAAGAACAGGCCGATACTGCGGCGACGATAGCTGGCCGAGAACAGCGCGAACATCGACTTGTGCACGGGCGTTTCCGGTTGCAGCGCCGGCACGTCAACGTTGCTGCGGTTCACGCGGGCCACGCGTTCCAGCACCTTGCGAGCTTGATCCGACTTGCCATTGCGGTTCAGGTACATCGGCGACTCGGGGATGTAGAAGCGCAGCACCACGCCGATCAGCGCGGGCAAGCCCGTGACAAAGAAGATGACGCGCCACGCATCATCGCCCCAGGACACGGCCGCCAGCGCCAACAGCGCCAGCAAGATGGTGCCCACGGCCCAGAACGATTCCAGCAGCACCAGCCAGCGGCCACGGCGGTCACTGGGCAGGAACTCGGCCATCATCGTGTAGTCCACCGGCAGGGTGCCACCCACGCCGATGCCCGTCAGGAAACGCAGGAACAGCAACCACGTGAACTCGGGCGCGAAGGCCGAGGCCACGCCCGCGCAGGCGTCAATGATGACGGCCACCATCAACACCGGGCGGCGCCCGATGCGGTCGGCCAGACGGCCGAACACGAACGCGCCGATCAGCATGCCGATAAAGAAGAACGTGCCGCTTTGCAGCGCCTGCGGCACGGTGATGCCGAAGGTCTTGGCGATGGACGGCGCGCTAAAGCCGATGGACAGCACCTGCATGGCGTCGGCCATCCACACCAGGCCGAATATCACGAAGAGCCGGTAC
>CAJYKY010000540.1 GCA_913775005.1 uncultured Achromobacter sp. | reverse complement strand
GCCACGCGCCAAGCGCTTGGTGGCTGATTACGAAGCGATGCTGGAAGATCCCGATCGCGATTTGCGCATGGAGGGCGAGATCACCGTCGGCGGCATCATTTCCGCGATGGGCCTGCTGGCCAATTGTCTGGTGCAGTTAAAGGCCGTGCATCCCAAGGTGTCCGTCACGCTGACCAGCGCCCGCTCGGATGAATTGGCGCCCCTGTTGCTGGCGGGCGAGCTGGATGCGGCCGTGGTGGTGACGTCTCCCCGGCAGGACTTCAAAGGGCTGACCTGCTCGCGCTTGTATGACGAACCGCTGGTCTTGCTGGCCAGCGCCGAGGCCTATGCAAGAACGCCAGACATCGCCCAGCTGCTGGCCACTCAACCCTATATCCGCTATGACCGCAATACGGCCACCGGTTCCAAAGCCGACCGGGTGCTGCGCCGCCTGCGCGTCAAGCCGCAGGAAATCCTGGAGCTGAACTCGATTCTTGGCATTGCAGCGCTGGTACGTCAGCAAGTCGGTGTCAGCTTGGTGCCCTGGCTGCAAAACGTGTACTGGGACGAAGACCCTGCGCTGAAAGTGCTGCCGTTGCCGGGGCCACAAGAATTCCGCAGCATCAGCATCGTGGAAAATGGCCGCAAGCGTCATCTGACGGGAGAGGTCAATCGATTGCTGCGGGCGGCTTTTGATTCACGCAGTTCTGGCTAGCGATAAGAACGAAGGCTGGCGGCCAGTATCGTCACTTCCACACTTGAACGATAAGCAGCGCACCCCACACGCCCAGGACGCCGGCGCCCAGCCAGCGCCATCTGCCCATGCTTTGCCACGCGACGGACCAGGCAGACGGGTCGCGGGATTGCGGTGAGCCGGCAGGCGCGCCGCGCCGCTTGAGTGCGGCCCGCGTCGCCTCGGCAACGCGGATGCCGTAAATATACGCACCCGTCAGCGACAGCGTGGTCAGCAGTAGCCCGAAGATGAACCACAACACCCGCACGGGCCAGCCACCGAACGTACCGAAATGGATCGGGTCCGCCAGCTCGCCGATGCGCTGGTGAACACTCATGTCCTGCCCGTCGTTGCGCCCCAGGATCTGGCCTGTTGCGAGCTCGACGCCGATGACGTTGGCGCGCTCACGCAACAGCCATCCGTTTGCCTGCCCTTCCAGCAACAGCGCCTTCCCGTTGGGGCTGGGCCGCAAGCCTGAGATCTTCAGATCGGGCCATGCCGCCTGTGCCGCGGAGATCGCCCGATCGACGTCTTCGGCCGCCAGCGGGGCGTGCCTGGCCGTTCCCTTGAGCTGCACAATCGCGGGGGGAAGCGGCGCCTTCGCGCCCAGCGACTCGACCAGATACCAGAACGCAGTCATCCCGATTAGCAGCATGAAACCGAGACTCCAGACGCCGGCCAGACGATGCACGTCACCCCACGTCAATCGCGGTTTGCCTTTGCGCGGCCACGCCAGAAAACCGCGCCACCAGCGCTTGTAGATGTAGAGGCTGCTGGCCAGCATCAACAGGAGCGGGATGGACATCAGGGCGACCAGCGGCACGCCATATCTGGGAGGCAGCATGAGGTTGCGATGCGTGTCCCGCAACCATCGCTGCGCGCTCCACCAGGAAGATTGCCCGGTCACCTGCGCGGTATGCGGATTCACCCACACGCGCAGCAGTTCGCCATTGTCCTGACGCATGAGCGCCTCGGCCGCAAAGCGCTCGCCGTGCGGCGCGGACAGACTGCGCAGGCGCAGACCGGGGTGCGCCACTTCGGCCGCCGCCACCATTTCGCCCCAACTGGCCTGCCGTTCCTGAGGCGCCACGCGCATGGCGGGTTCGATCAGCCAATCGATCTCGGCCGCTATCACCGCCAGCGTGCCCGTACAGAAGATGAAGCTGAGCAGGATGCACAGCTTCATGCCAATCCAGCTATGCAGCGCAAACCAAAGCTTGCGAGCGGATGAACGCGTTTTAGGCGCGACAAGTGTGCCGGTGGAAGAGTCAATGGAGGTCGGCGCGGGCGGCATGACGCAATGAAAGTGTGTAAAGACAACGCAAAGCGAAAATTTTCGAGCGCATTGCTGGGCTCGCTGCGCATTGTAATGCTTATAATTAATCGTTGTTATTCTCATTATCGACTCGCACTGTACGTTCAACAGGCGCGTTGTCGCGCATTCAGACCCACCGCTTCTCCTCCCCTGCCGTCCTTTCATGCCCTTGCATCCCTATCCGGCATTCGCTGCCGCCTTGGCGCTGGCCGCCCCCTTTGCCGTTGTGGCTCAGACTTCCGATTCCGCCGTGCAACTGCCCGCCGTGCGCGTGACGGGCGATGACGACGCCGGCTTGGACGGCCTGTTCAACCCTGTCGCGCCGCCCACCGTCAACAAGTCATCGGTTCCGCTGGCCAAGACGCCGCAGTCGATCACCGTGGTGCCCCGGTCGGTGCTGGACGCGCAGCAAGCGCAGACCCTGGCCGACGCGCTGCATAACGTGCCCGGTGTGGTCAGCAATCAGTTTGGCCGCCGCGGCTGGGACGACCTCATCA
>CAJYKY010000539.1 GCA_913775005.1 uncultured Achromobacter sp. | reverse complement strand
CTTATGCTTGCCTTGCCCACGCCGCCGCCGGCCCCGGTACGCACCGGGCGGCGGCGGTGTGTCATCAATACTGGTACGTCAGCGATACGCGCACGCTGCGGCCCGGCTCGGTGTACCAATCCACCGTGCGCGGCAACGCGATCGAGCCTGCCGTTGGCACGTTGATGGCTTCCCAATACTTCTTGTCGAACAGGTTGAATACGCCGGCCTGCACCTGCAAGCCCTTCACCGCTGCGGGGCGCCAATAGCCCATCAGGTCTACGACACCATAGCCCGGCGCCTGGAAATCCGCGTTCGGCGCGCTGGCCGTCGCGTCGGGATATTCCACCTTGTCACGCTTGAGCGCCGTGGTCAGCATGGCGTCCACGCCCCAGACATCGCGGCTGTAGCCCACGCCCAGAATGGCCTTTAGCGGTGCGACCGAGTTCAGGTATTGGCCCGTGCCTTCGTCCTTGCCCACGGCCCACGCCAGCGACCCCCATGTGCGCCAGCCGGGCGAGAACTTCCAGTGCGCGCTGGCTTCGGCGCCGTAGATGCGGACCTTGGCGCGGTTGATGTTGCCCGTGACGCCCAGCGGATACTGGCCGGCCCAACCGGGCTGCCACTGCGGCGAATTCGCGTCCAGCGGCTGGTTGCTGTCGATGAAGTTCTGGTAGCGGTTATCGAAGAACGACAGCGCCCCGCCCAGGTCGTCGGACCCGATCTTGGCGCCCAGTTCCCAGCCCTTGCTGGTTTCCGGTTTCAGATAAGGATTGCCCACGCGCAGGTAAGTACCGGGGCCGCCGTAGTTGGTGTAGAGCTGACTGGCGCTGGGCGCCTTGAAGCCGTAGGCGTATTGCGCGTAAAGGCTTAGCGCTTCGGCCGCCTTCCACGTGCCCAGCAGCTTGGGCGAGAAGCGGCTGCCGCTGTTCTTCGGTGGCAATGCGCCGGCATTGGGGTTGCTTTCATAGCTGCCGGTGGACTGCGGCTTTTGCTCGTAGTGGTCGTAACGCAGCGCCGGCATCACCGTGTAGCGGCCATCGGCAAAGCTGAATTCGTCCTGCACCCACAGCGCCCATTGGTCGCCCTTGGATTGCGGCACGTCGGCCTGGTTGGTGTGCAGCATGTCGCACGCGCGCGGCCCGAACGGCGCGGGCAGGCCGGGGCGGATCGTGGGGCAGTTGTCGTAGCCAGTGGAATTCTGCTCGGTCTTATTGCCGTACCATTCGCCGCCCAGCGTCCACAGCTGCGACACAGAGGCGCCGGCCAGACGCTTGGTGACTTCGCCGTTCACGCCGAACACGGTCTGCTCGATGGAATTGCTGCGGCCATACGGACCGCTGGGAAAGCCATAGCGGAACGGGTCGCCGGGAATGATGCGCGCGCGCGAATCCACGCTGCGCACGCCGTCTAGCGCGTTGTCGAGCCGCAGCTTCTGCCAGTAGACGACGGCAGTGGCGGTGTCGATCAGCCCGCCTTCGCTGGGGGCTTTGTAGGAATAGTCGAACGACACGCGCTGGCGTTCGGTTTCTTTCTTGGTGCTGTTTTCGCCGTACAGGTAAGACGTGCCCGCCCCTTGCTCGTACATGTTGTCGATGGTGGCGCGGCGCTTGAAGTATTCACCGGTCAGCCCGAAGCGGTGCCCGCCATCGACACGCTGTTGCAGCTTTGCCAGGAAGCTTTGCTGGTCGTAGTCTTCAGGGCTGGGCTGGCTGCGGCGGGGGCCGTAGCCGCCCACGTCGCCACGGTTGTCCAGGTCATGCCCATTGCGTACGCCTGCCTGCACCAGCCAGAACGTGTTGCTGTGAATCTGGCCGGCCAGCGCGGCGTTGGCGCCCCAGCTGGTGTCGGCGGAATCGTAGTCGGTCTTGGCCAGCGCGCCGAAGGTCTTGCCGTCGGTCAGCAGGTCGGACGGGTTCAACGTATACAGGTCGGCGATGCCGGAAATGGCGCCCGACCCACCGCTGGACGCATCCGCGCCGCGCACGATGTCCAGCCGCGACAGGCTGTTGAAGTCCACGGCTTCCAGGCCGCCCTTGACGCCGCGCGCGCCGTCATCCAGCCACGGCAGGCGGATGCCATCGACGCGCGTCAGCACACGGTCCTGATCCAGGCCGCGGATGTTGATGCTGTTATTCGACCGGTTAAAGCTCACGCCCGGCTCGGCACGCTTGCCCAGGTCGCTCCAGCTGCGGATCTGCAAATCGTCCAGGCGTTGGCGATCGGTGCTGGTTTCCCACGCGGGCGTCACGACAGCGCCTTCGCCTTCTACTTTGACGGGCGACAGCTGCGTCACGCCGGGCTGGGGCGCGGCCTGCAAGACGAACACGCCTGCGCTGCGCTCGGTGACCGCCAGGCCGCTGCCTTCCAGCAAACGCGCAAAGCCCTCGCCCACCGAATACGTGCCGTCCAGGCCTGCCGTGCGGCGCTGGCCCACCAGACGGGCGTCGAACAGCACCGTCACGCCCGCGCTGTCGGCAAAGCGCGGCAGCGCATCGGCCAGCGCGCCAGCCGGGATGCGATAGCCGCGCGCGTCAGGCTGGCGGGCGCTTTGCGATGCTTGCGAGGATTGCGCTTGAGCGGTCAGCGGCAGCATCGCACCCGACAGGGCCGCCACGGCCAGCGCGGCATGCACGGCGCAGGTCAGGCGGGTCAGGCGCGGTTGCGCAAGCAGAGCGTGTCGGGAGCCGCTTGCGCGGCCTGCGGAGAGATAAGCCATGGTCGTCCTTTCGATCCAACGGGTATCGGCATTCGTTTGCCTATACAGACCATGACCCTCGTGATTCGCAAACCGGACAGCGCGAACCCAGGTATTTTGTAACCGCGACACGCCCAGCGAAAAAATCATGCCGCCGATTCACGCGGCCCGATCGTGACCCAGTACGGCGTGCGGTAGCGCACGTGCACCGGCAGCGTGGCGGGCAACGCGGCCAGCACGGCGTCGGTGTCGGCAAGCTGGAATGCGCCCGACAGCCTCAGATGCGCGATGGCCGGATCGCAACGCAAAACACCGGAGCGATACCGGCCAAGCTCGGCGGCAAAGGCATCCAGACGCAGCTGATTCGCGTACAGCACGCCGCGCATCCAGTCGCTGGCATGGGGATCGGCGGGCGTTGCGGCTGACAGGCCGGTGTCGCCCAGGCTGCCTGCCTCGCCGGCCGACAGGCTCAGCACCTGCGCGGGCTGCACGCGGCTGCTGACGCGCACCCGCCCCTCTTGCACGCTGACCTGGCATCGGCCATCTACCTGCCGCACGCAAAAGCGCGACGGCGGCGCTTCGATGTTGCCCAGGCTGGTGCGCACGACGAAAGGCCGGGGCTGTGACGACGCGTCCGCCACCGCATGCACGGCAATCTCGCCCGCGCGCAGATGCACGAGGCGCGTCGTGGCAGTGAACGCCACATCGACCGCGCTGGCGGTGTTCAGATGCAAAGAGGATCCATCGGCCAACGCCACGTCGCGGCGCTCGCCGGCGGCGCTGCGATAGTCGGCGGCCCAGTTGAATGGATCGGCGCGCCAGGCGGCCCAGCCCACCGGCCCCGCCACCATCAGCGCTACCAGGGTCTTGAGTGCCGCGCGGCGTTGCGTGAGTTCGGGCCGGTTCAACGTCGCCATGCCCAGCGCCGCCGGCACGATGCCAAACCGCGCATTCACCCGCTGCGCGCGTTGCCACGCATATTCGTGTTCAGCCTTGCTGGCGCGCCATTGGTCGCAGGCGTGCACGTCGGCGTCGGTGGCGCGGCCGGAGCTCAAGCGCAGCAGCCAGCTTGCCGCCTGGCGTGCCACGTTGCGTTCGACGGCG
>CAJYKY010000538.1 GCA_913775005.1 uncultured Achromobacter sp. | reverse complement strand
GGTGCCCTACGTCAACGCGATGGCCGCCACGATTTTCAGCGGCACCAACGAGATCCAACGCAACATCTACGCCAAGCAGGTCCTCGGCCTTGCCGGCGCATAACAACATGACGCCGGCCACGGTCGGCGGCAACAGGAGACAGACAATGAATAAAGCATCCGCCCTGACGTTTGCTGGCGTGTTGATGGGCGCCGCCCTGGCGCAGATCGCGCCCGTGGCACACGCCGCGCAGCCCTGGCCCAGCCAACCCATCCGCATGATCGTGCCGTACCCGCCAGGCGGGTCCGTCGACAACCTGGCACGCCTGCTGGCGCCGACGCTGAGCAAGCGGCTGGGCCAGACCATCGTGATCGAAAACAAGGCCGGCGCCAGCGGCACCATCGGCGTGGACGCCACCGTGCGCGCCACGCCTGACGGCTACACCTTCGGCTTCGGCGTTCCGGGCGCCATCACGGGCTTGCCCCATGTGATGAAGGTGCCGTATGACGTCAGCCGTATCCAATACGTGTCGCTCGTCGCGCGCATTCCGCTGGTCATCATGGTGAACCCCGCCGTGCCGGACACGACGCTTGCCGCCTTCGTCAACAACGCCAAGCAGCATCCCGGCAAGATCAACTACGGCTCGGCCGGCAACGTCACCACGCCGCACCTGGGCGGCGAACTGCTCAAGCAGCAGACGGGCATCGACATCATGCACGTGCCCTACAAAGGCGCCGCGCCCGCCGTGACCGCCCTGCTGTCCAACGAGGTGCAGATGTTCCCGGGCGATGCGTCCGCCGCGCTGGGCTTCATCAAGTCGGGCAAAGTTCGCGCGTTGGCCGTGGCCAGCCCCGAACGTTTCGAAGGCCTGCCGGATGTGCCCACCACGGCGCAAGCCGGCTTTCCCGGCGTCATCGTGGAATCGAACTACGGCGTCATTGCGCCCACCGGCACGCCCCCGGACATCGTGGACAAGATGGCCAGCGCGATCGCCCAATCGCTTGCCGAACCGGGACTGCGGCGCAAGATGATCGACCAGGGCGCCATCCCCACGGCGACCACCCCGGTTCAGTATCGTCAGCTGATGGAAACGGAATCGAAGAAATGGGGCGAGGTGATCCGGCGCGGCAAATTAGGCCTGGAATGATCCGCTGCCCTGCGCTTTGCCGTACGCTTATGCCGTTTCCTACGCCTGCGAACCCGCCGCTACGATCATGCCTTCTGCCAAAGCCACCGGCTTGAGCCTGGACCTCACCGCCGACCTGCACAAATGGAGGGCGTTCCTGGCGATTGCGGAGCTGGGCAGCATCACGCGCGCCGCCTTGTATCTGGACCAGGACCAATCGGTACTAAGCCGCCGCATCAACGCGCTGGAACGCGAATGCAACGCGCGCCTGTTCAACCGGACGGGGCGCGGCGTGCATCTGTCGGAAGTCGGCGAACGGCTGTTTCCGCTGGTGCAGACTTTGCTGGGCGATGCCGAACGGCTGGAGCTGGAACTGAACGGCCAGGCGCGCGAACCAGCGGGCGAAGTCACGCTGGGGCTGCTGCCTTCTACCGCGCATCCGCTGATCCGACGGCTGTTCTCGCGCTTGCGCAAGCAGTTTCCCAAGGTGCATCTGAAGATTCTGGAAGGCTCCAGCGGCCAGATCGAGGAATGGCTGACCGACAACCGCGTGGACATCGCCATCCTGTACCGCTATGGCGACAAATGCCCGCCCGGCGAACAGGCGCTGGCCTATGTGGATTCTTATCTGGTGGGCGCGGCGGGCGATACGCGCACGAAGGCCGATAGCATCACCTTCGAGCAGCTGGACGGCTTGCCCTTCATTCTGCCGGGCGCGCCCAACGGCTTGCGCAACGCGCTGGACGGCCTGGCGCGTGCGCGCAAGATCACGATCGCGCCGCTGATCGAAGCGGACTCGCTGCCGTTGATGAAGTCCATCGTCGAACACGAAAAGATGTACACCGTGCTGCCCTTGCACGCGGTCTGGCAAGAGGTGCAGGAAGGCCGGCTCAGCATCTGCGCGCTGCGCGACCCCACGATGGGCCGGATCATCTCAATGGCGTTTTCGCGGTCCAAGGGCACGGGGCGCACCGTCATGGAAGTGGCGGCCCAAATCGAAGCGCTGGTGCGCGAGATCGGTGGTGAAGGCGTATGGCACGCGAGTCCTTGACGGACCCGCATTGACCGCTACGCAAACCCGTACAAGCGCGCCGGGTTGTCCACCCACACCTTCTTGCGCAAGCCATCGTTGCCCAGCCACGCATGCGCCACATCCACCAGCGCATCCGCAGATGGGGCGGATGCGCCCATACGAACGAACGGCCAGTCAGACCCCCACAACACCTGATCGGGATTGGCCTCGGTGAACGCATCGTGGATGAAGCGCGCGTTCTCGTAATCAGGCGCTGCCCCCACGCGGCACAGCGTCAGCTTCATCCACACGCGGCCATCGGCCAGCAGCCCGCGCAGCAGTTCGAATGCCGCATCCTGCTTGCCGCGCGCCGGCACCAGGCTGCCCAGGTGGTCGATGACAATCGGCACGTCCAGCTGCGCCAGCGCGGGCAGATGCTGCACATAGGCATCGCACGGCGCCCACAACTGGGCATGCAGGCCAAAGTGCTTCATGCGCGGCGCCAGCGCGGCAAGTTGGCCGAAGCCCACACTGCCGGGAAACAGATTACCGGCCGGGTCGCGCGCTTCCAGAAAGCGCAGCCCGCGCACGCCGCCATCGACCAGGCGCTGCAACTGCGCATCGGTGACGGAAGGGTCCGCCACGGCGATGCCGCGCAGCCGGTCACCGCCCTGCGCCAGCGCATCCAGCAAGGCCGCCGGGTTCACGCCATACGGGGCGGGTTGCACCAGCACGCCTCGCGCGGCGCCCAGCGTGTCCAGCATGTGCAGATAGCGTGCGGCCGGCGCGTCGGGCGCGGCGTAGGACGACGGATGCTGCAAGGGGAATCGGTCATAAGGGCCGAACACATGGCAATGCGCGTCGCACGCCAGTGCGGGCAGGGGGTGCTGAGGCGCCACGGGCATGCGCGGCATTTCCGGATTCATGACGGCTCCTTGGACGTCTGCGGCGCCAGCGTGCTCAGCATCGGCTGCCCTGCATTCGTGGGCGTATCCAACGGAGCAGGCGTATCGTCCGGCATGGGAATCTCATGCGCGTTCAGCGTCATCGACACCATCGTGTAGTAGCCGATCACAGCAGTCAGCTCCACCACGCCCACCGCCGCCCACCGCTTAACGGCACGCGCATACAGGGCGGGTTCCACCTGCCCGGTCTCTTGCAGCTGACGCGCAAACTCGTACACCAGCGCATCATCGTCCGTATCGAACGGCGGCAATGACCGCGCCTCAATGGCATCCAGCACCGCATTCGAAATACCGGCCGCGCGCGCGGCCTCGGCGTGGATATGCCATTCGATCTGGCTGTTCCAGCGGCGCGCCGTGACCACGATGGCCAGCTCGCTGACCCGGGGCGGCAGGCTTGTGCCAAAACGCAGCAAGGCGCCCAGCGCCTGCCAGCGTTCAGCCAGTTCCGGGTTGTGCAGGGCTGCACGCAGCGGCCCGACCAGGCGGCCGCGCGGGCCCGAGACGATCTTCTCGTACACGCGCTTCTGGTCGGCGGTCATGCTGTCGGGGGAAGGCAGCGGGATACGGCTCATCATCATCCTCGGTTCAAGGGGTTTCATCGGGCTGGCTGCGCACCACGGATGGGCGCTGCTCGAAGGCGGCATGCCAGGCGGCCAGCGCCGCGTGTCCGCTACGCCAGTCCACATCCGGAAAACGATAATCCATGTACGACAACGCGCAGCCAATCGAAATGCGGCCCAGGTCAAAACCCGGCTCGGCCAGCGCGGGCGCTTCGGCTTCCAGCGTGTCCAGCACGGCGCGCACCTTTAACGCGAAGGCGTCCAGCCACGCAGCCGTCTGCTTTTCCACAGGCTTGTTGCGCTCTTGCCGATACAGGAGCAACACGTCCAGAAAGCCGTCGCCCAATGCCTGCCTGCGCTCGGCCACCAGCCGTGCGCGGGGTTCCTCCGGCATCAACCGGCCACCGGCAAGGCAGTCCAGATACGCGCAGATCACGCGCGAGTCATACACCGGCACGCCATCATCGAGCACCAGCGTTGGCAGCTTGATCAGCGGGTTGTCGGCCACCAGATCCAGATTGGGCTTGTCCATCGCCACCGGCGTGCGCACGAGCGTCACGCGGTCCGACAGGCCGGTCTCGACCAACACAATCATCACCTTGCGCACAAAAGGCGATCGCGGCGACCAATGCAATTTCATCGATAAGCTCCCGATTCGTTCATCGTCAATATTGTTGGCGGCATCAATGCCCCTGTGCGGGACGCACCGCGGGGTCATTCGCCGCATCCGGCGTGCGCATCTGGAACAAGTCCGACGTATGCGCGTACCACCCCGCACCATGCATGCGGCCCAGCAGGCGCAAGCCCGGCGTGTCCACATAGAACCGCTCACGGTTCAACAGCGCATCATCGCGCAAATACATGCCCACCACGCGCGCCAGCACAATCACGCGTTGCGGCGCGGCCTCCACCACTTGCCACACCTTGCATTCCAGCGCTGCCGGGCTTTGCGCGATGCGCGGCGGCGCCACGATCTGCGACGCTGCGGTCGCCAGACCGGCGCGCGCCAATTCGTTGATGCCGGCCTCGTAATCCAGGCTGGTGTGGTTCATCTGTTCGGCGAGATCGGCGGACACCAGGTTGATCACGAACTCGCGCGTGGCCAGGATATTGCGCGAGGTGTCCTTGAGCTGACCGCCGCGTGGCCCGATGCCCAACGCCACGATGGGCGGATCGCTGCTGACCACATTGAAGAAAGAAAACGGCGCGGCGTTCAGCTCGCCCGCTGCTGATTGGCTGACTACCCAGGCGATTGGGCGCGGCACGACCACGCTGGACAACAGTTTGAACGCATCCGCAGATGCCAGCTGGCTGAAATCGAAGTTCATGGCCGCCTTGTGGAACGCAGGGTGAAAGTCATTTTGCCAGCAGCCCCAGCGCGCCAAGCTGGCGCCGCATATCGGCCTGATCGCGCCGCACATAGGCGTCGGCGTCCGCGGGCGACAAGGCCATCAGTTCAATGGCCTGCTCTTGCATGACGCGCCGGTAGTCGGGGTCGCTATTGACGGCTTGCACCGTCTGGCTCAGCCGCTGCACGATGTCGGGCGGCGTGCCGGCAGGCGCGGCCAGGCTGTACCACGTGGCCGCTTGCGCGCCGTGGATGCCGGCCTCGTCCAGCGTCGGCACGTCGGGCAACAGCGGCGAACGCTTGTCGGCCGCATACGCCAACGCCTTCAAGCGCCCCTGCCGGATGAAGGGCAGGCTGGCGGACAAGTTCAACATGGCCAGGTCAATCTGGCCGCCTACTACGTCATTGATCGCGGGCGACGCCCCGGCATAGGGAATGTGGTTCAGCTGCACCTCTGTCACTTGCTGGAATAATTCGGCGCCCAGATGCGTGGCGCCGCCTACGCCTGCCGACCCGTAGCTGAGCTTGCCCGGTTCCGCCTTGGCGCGCTGCACCAGCGCGGCCACCGTGTCGATGCCGCGCGAGGGGTTCACCACCAGCATGATGGGCTGCACCGCCACCACGGAACAGAAGGCAAAGCCGTTCACGCCGTCATAGGCCGTCTTTTGCATCAGGGGCGTGACGACGTGGCCAGCGGAGGTGCCCAACAGCAAGGTGTAGCCGTCCGGCTTGGCGCGCGCCACGAAGCCCGTGCCGATGGACGCGCCGCCCCCGGGTTTGTTTTCCACCACCACGGGCTGGCCCAGCCGCTTTTCCAGCGCGCGGGCGAGGCTGCGCGCGACGACATCAGCCGGGCCGCCGGCGGCGTAGGGATTGATCAAGGTCAGGGCGCGATCTGGGTAGCTGCCCTGGGCTTGGGCCGGCGGCGCCAGTGCCGTCATCACCGCCGCAGCCAGCAACAGGGATCGAATCATCGATGTCATGGACACTCCAGTCGAAAGCGAAATCCGCCACGCGCGCTACCCATCAATCCGCCCGCGCACCAGACGCCTTGATCACCTGCGCCCACTTCGCGGTATCGGTCTGGATCTGCGCGGCGAAGGCTTCGGGCGTGCTGTGCGTGGTCTGGATGCCGTAGGCGGCCATGCGCTCGACCATCTGCGGCGATGTCATCACCGTCTTGATGTCGGCATTCAGCTTGTCGATCACGGGCCGGGGCGTCCCGGCCGGCGCCAAGACGCCTGACCACAAGCTGACTTCGTACGAGGCAAAACCCGGCGACTCCGATATCGACGGCACATCCGGCAACGCTGCCAGCCGCTGGCGGCTGGTGACGCCCAGCGCGTGCACCTTGCCCTGCTTGACCTGTTCGATGAAATTGGACGAGGTGTCGATCATCATCGAAATGCGCCCCGCCAGAAAATCGTTGATGGCGCCCGACGTTCCCTTGTACGGAATGTGCCGGATATCCACGCCGGCCGTCGACTTAAACATCTCGCCCGCCAGATGACTGGTGGTGCCGTTGCCTGAAGAACTGAACGTCAGTTCGCCCGGCCGCTTGCGGGCCAGCTCGGCCAGCTCCGCCACGGAATTGACCTTTAATTCCGGATTCACGACCAGCAGGTTCGAGGTCAGATTGGTCAGCGAGATTGGCGCGAAGCTCTTTTGCGGGTCATAGCGCAACTTGGCGTACAGCGACGGGTTGATCGTCAGCACGCCCATCGTCGAATACAGCAGCGTGTAGCCATCGGGCGCAGCGCTGGCCACGGCCTCGGCGCCAATCGCGCCCCCCGCACCGCCCTTGTTTTCCACCACAACGGACTGGCCAAGCTTTTCGCCCAGGCCTTGCGCCAGCGCGCGCGCCATCAGGTCCGTGGCGCCCCCGGCGGGAAAGGGCACGATCAACCTGACGGGATGATCCGGGTAGGGGCCGGCGTGTGCCGGCGCCATGGCTGCAAAGCCCAGGCTGACCAGCGTCAGCGCGCTTACGATCTTCATGCTGTCTCCAAACCTTGGTTCTTGTGTTTGAAGCATCGTATGCGGGGCGCCGGGGCGGCGCTATGCGCTGGATCGCATATCTGATTTGCGGGCGCGCATGGCTTAGCCGCGTTGCGCCAGCATCCGCTGGATCTGCGCTTCCGTCTCGGCGTACTGGCCCTCGCCAAAATGGCGGTAGACGATGCGGCCCTGCTTGTCGATCAGGTAGAACGCCGGCCAGTACTGGTTGCGATACGCCTCCCAGGTGGCGTAGCGGTTGTCCTGCGCCACGGGGTAGGTAATGCCGAAGCGTTCGATGGCCTTTTGCACGTTGGGGGTCGACCGCTCAAACGGAAACTCCGGCGTGTGCACGCCAACAACTTCCAGGCCTTGGTCCTTGTACTTCTGATACCAGCTGGTCACGTACGGCAGCGTGCGCACGCAGTTGATGCAGGTGTAGGTCCAGAAATCCACCAACACGACCTTGCCACGCAGCTGCGCCAGGGTGAGCGGGTCGCTGTTGAGCCAGTTGTCGATGCCGGTGAACTCCGGTGCGGCGGCTGGGGAGGTCGGGCCGGTCGATGCCGCGCGGGACAGAGTCGGCCCCAGGGACACCGCCAGTGCACCGGCCACGCTCGTGGCGAGCAACGCGGCTACGGCGAATTTCTTGAAGGATGCAAACATGATGGAACTCCTTGTGGGTGGGTAATGCTGGGACATGGATGCTGGATGAATACTGCGTAGCCAGGACGATCACGCGAACAGGCCGCTGATCCAGGCATAGGCCAGGATGTCGTACTGGAAATAGATGGCAGCGGCGGTCAGCACCAGCAGCACGCCAAAGCCTTGCTGCAAGCGCTGCGTGTAACGCGACCAGCCGCGCACCCGCTGCGCAATCGCCTGGCCGCCGTAGGCGATGGCCAGCATGGGAATGCCCGCGCCGATGGCGAACACCAGCAGCAAGGTGCTGGACTGCGTCAGGTTCTGCGCCTTGGCGGCCAGGACCAAGATGGATGCCAGCACCGGGCCGGCGCAGGGCGTCCACACGGCGCCCAGGGACAGGCCCAGCATGAAGCCGCTGGCATGGCCCGAGTTCGCGCTGCGGTGGTTATCTGCACGGTCCCCGCCGCCCCCGCCGCTCATGCGAAATGCCAACTGCTGCAACGGCCCGCCGATGCGGGCGATCAGCCAGTCGTAAGGCTGCGGCCAGATGCGCACCAGGCCGAACAGCGCCAACAGCGCAATCGAGGCGTGCCGCACTGCGTCATGAACGGACGCGTTCAGGTTCGACAGCACACTCAGCGCGATGCCCAGGCCGGCAAACGCCAGGACGAAACCCGCTACGACAAACACGGGACGCCACCGGTCGGGGCGTTCCAGCGCGGTGCCCAGCAGCACGGGCAACAGGGGCAGCACGCAGGGCGATGCAATGGTCAACATGCCGGCAAGCAAGGCGATGGGGGTGGTGATCAGGTCCATGGCGGGTCTCGGAAACAGGGCGTTGAAGAAGTGAGCCCATTGCACCCGCGCCACGTATCCGGGATGTGCCGGCCAAGCGCTGTTTTCCCCGGTCGTGTATCGGCCAGGGCGGCGTACACACTACGACACACTTCGCGCGGCGGCCGGCGCTATAACCCGGTCACGCCCTGAGGCGTACCCGTTATTCAATGCCCCTTTTTCCGGAGACTGTCATGAAGCGCATGCTTGCCGTTCTGCTGCTGATGTTCGGCGGCTTCACCACCGAAGCTGCCAAGCCCTTCCAGTGCCAGCTCATTGCCACCACGCGCCCGCGCCGCGATCCGTTGCCGCCAACGGGCCGCTAGCACGGCGCCTTCGATAAAATCCTTCAACCCTTGCTGGACGGCGCAAAAGCGTTGCCCCCCCTCCTTAAAGGCCACCGCAGATGGATCACGCTGATCACGTCATGATCGTCGACGACGACCGCGAAATTCGCGAACTTGCTGGCAATTTCCTGAAGAAGAATGGCTTGACGGTCACGCTGGCGGCCGATGGGCGGCAGATGCGGTCGATGCTGGAAAGCCTGTCGGTGGACCTCATCGTGCTGGACATCATGATGCCTGGCGACGACGGCCTGGTGCTGTGCCGCGAACTGCGCAGCGGCAAGCACCGCCGCATTCCGATCCTGATGCTGACGGCGCGCAACGACGATATGGATCGCGTGCTGGGTCTGGAGATGGGCGCTGACGATTATTTGGTCAAACCCTTTGTGGCGCGTGAACTGCTGGCGCGCATTAAGGCGATTCTGCGGCGCACGCGCATGCTGCCGCCTAACTTTCAAGTCACCGAACCGGGACGAGAGATCGCCTTTGGCTCATGGCGGCTGGACACCACCGCGCGCCACTTGCTGGATGCCGACGGCACCATCGTGGCGCTCAGCGGCGCGGAATACCGGCTGCTGCGCGTATTTCTGGACCACCCGCAGCGCGTGCTGAACCGCGATCAGTTGCTGAACCTGACGCAAGGCCGGGACGCCGACGTGTTCGGCCGATCCATCGACCTGCTGGTCAGCCGTCTACGCCAGCGCCTGCGCGAAGATGCGCGCGAGCCGCAGCTGATCAAGACGGTGCGCAGCGAAGGGTATGTGTTTTCGGCAGCAGTGGATGTGTCGGAGTCCGGCCAGTGAACGCCGCGCCCGCGCACCGCTACGGGTGGCCCGGCACGCTGGTTCTGCGGCTCTTCCTGATTTTTTTGACGGGACTGGTATTGGCGTATGGCCTGTCCTTTGCGTCGTTGGTCTACGAACGCTACAACGCGACCAAGTCGATGATGCTGGGCGACCTGGAGCGCGACGTGGCCATCGCCATGGACATTCTTGACCGCCTGCCCGCCGGCGAACGCGCCGCGTGGCTGCCGCGCTTGTCGAGCAATAACCGCGTGTATCTGTTGGGCGACGGGCAGGCCGATCAGCCGTTGCAGCTGGACGCCGCTCGGAACGCCGCGCAGGCTATCGAAGCTGCGCTGGGCGGCAAGCGGCCGGTGACGGTGCGCGCCATGGCGGATGATCCGCGCCATATCCAGGCGCGCGTCGAGCTGTCTGACGGCACGCCGGCTGTGCTGGACATCCATTTGTCGCTGATGCGCCCCGCCCCGTGGCTGTTTGCGGTGCTGGCCGTGCAGCTCATCTTGCTGACGCTGTGCGCGTGGCTGGCCGTGAGGCTGGCTGTGCGTCCGCTGACGCGGCTGGCGCAGGCGGCGGAAGCATTGGATCCGAACGTGAAGAGTCCATTGCTTAGCGAGCAGGGCCCGGTTGAAGTCGCCCATGCCGCCGCTGCGTTTAACGCCATGCAGGCGCGTATCGCGGCGCATGTGGCGGAACGCATGCAGATTCTGGGCGCGATTTCGCATGATCTGCAAACGCCGATTACTCGCATGAAGCTGCGTACGGAGTTTATGGACGCGTCCGCGGATCGCGACAAGCTGGCGCAGGATTTGAATGAGGTGGAACGGCTGGTACGTGAAGGTATTGATTACGCGCGCAGTGCGCACGGCAAGGTGGAAGCGCCAGCGCGTGTGGCGTTGCATGCGTTTTTGGAAAGCTTGGTTTATGACTATCAGGATGTTGGGAAGGCGGTGAGTTTGACCAGCGAGGGGGACGCCTTTGATCCGATCACGACGCGTCCGCATGCGTTGCGGCGGATATTGGGTAATTTGATCGACAACGCGGTGAAGTTCGCGGGCGCGGCTGAAGTGCATGTGGATGGAAGGGATGCGGCGGTGCTGTCGATCTTTGTGCGGGATCGGGGGCCGGGGATTCCTGAGGATGAAATGGATGCTGTGTTGCAACCGTTTTATCGGGTGGAGAGTTCGCGTAATCGGGATACGGGGGGGACGGGGTTAGGGTT